>CBDUBO010000162.1:0-5812 GCA_965365405.1 uncultured Rhodothermales bacterium
GCCGTGCCCTCGCTCGACGCCCTCGCCGCGCAGGCGCTACCGCTGCTCCCGCCGGGCGGCGTGGTCGGTGCCGTGTTCAACTCGCGCAAAGGCGAGGTGTACGTGGCGTGGTTCGAAAGGCGGGGCGACTACCTCGAAACCCTCCAACCGCCTGCGGCGCTGCCGCTCGAAAGGGCTGCTGCCCTGGCCCCCGACGTGCCCACTTGCCTGCTGGTGGGTGAAGGGGCAGCCCTGCTCGCGCCCCTGCTGCCGGACGCGGCGACGGCGTTGCCCGCCACGTTTGCGCCCCACCCCGGTTGGATCGCGCGCCTCGGCTACGTGCGCTGGCGGCAGGGTCAGACCGAAAGCGTGGCGCATTTCGAGCCCTTCTACCTCAAGCCCTTCGTCGCCCGCCAGCCCACCGCTACCCCCACCCTCGCGCCGTGAAAGCATTCGCCGCGGTGCCGCAAGTCCGCGGCGCGGCGTAAGTTCGCCTCCGTCCCCATCACCCGACCCCTCTCTACCATGGCGTGGTTTCGCCGCACCAAGGCCAACATCGCCACCAACCGCTCCGAGCAAAACGACGTGCCGGACGGCCAGTGGATCAAAGACCCGAAATCGGGCAATATCCTCAATCGCCGCGCCCTCGAAGAGAGCCACTGGGTAGCCCCCGGCAGCGGGCACCACTTCTCGCTCTCGAGCACGGGCTACTTCCAGATGCTCTTCGACGACGGCGCGTACACGACGCACGACGAGGACCTGGAGTCGGTAGATCCGCTCCAGTTCGTGGACACCAAGCCGTACCCGCAGCGCCTCACGCAGGCCCGACGCAAAACCGGTCTTAACGACGCCGTGCGCGCCGCCACGGGCACCGTGGGCGGGCACCGCGTGTCCATCGCCGCGATGGACTTCTCGTTTATCGGCGGCTCGATGGGTTCGGTCGTGGGTGAGGTGATCGCGCGGGCCATCAAGCGCGGCTGCGACGAGCGGCTGCCCGTGATCGTGGTGGCGCAGAGCGGTGGGGCGCGCATGCAGGAGGCGGCGCTGAGCCTCATGCAGATGGCCAAGACGAGCGCGCATCTGGCTCGCCTCGACACGCTCGGCCTGCCGTACTTCTCCATCCTCACCAACCCGACGACAGGCGGCGTGACGGCTTCGTTTGCCATGCTGGGCGACTTCAACATCGCCGAGAAGGGCGCGCTCATCGGCTTTGCCGGTCCGCGCGTGATCCGCGAAACCATTGGATCCGATCTGCCCGAGGGCTTTCAACGGGCCGAGTTTCTGCAAGAGCACGGCTTCGTGGATACCGTCGTGGACCGCCGCGACCTGCGCACCACCCTTATCCGCCTGCTCGACCTGCTCCGAGACTAACCACACCGCAATGCCCAACCCTGTCCCCCCCGCCGACCCGGATGCCGCCGCGTCCGTCGTGTGCCTGGCCTGTGGCCTGTGCTGCGAAGGCGCCCTCTACACGCACGTAGGCCTGCGCGAGGACGAGATTGCGTTTGCCGAGGGACTGGAGTTGAAGGTGGTGCACCTGGACAAGGGCCGCGTCACGGGGGATTTCTACCTGCTGCCCTGTCATTATTTGGTAGACAAAAAGTGCTCGATCTACCAGGAGCGCTTCGAGGTGTGCCGCACTTACCAGTGTATGCTCACTGAAAACGTGCGTGCGGGCGTAGTCGAGCAGGACACCGCCGTCGGCATCGTGAAAGACCTCAGGCAGCGCTTTGAACTCGTCAGGGCCGAGTTGAACCCGGAGGGCAAGCCCGTCTCCATCCCCGATCTGGTGCGCATTCACGTGTCGAAGCTCACCAGCGCCGACGTGGCCGCGCTCTCGCCGGCCCGGCAGCGTGCCCTGCTCGAACTGCGCGTGATGGCCATGCTGCTGACGCGCCACATCGACTTCCATTTCTTTCCCGAGTCGTCCGGCTCCTGAACGCGCATGTCCACCGAAACCGTCGGCCCGAAGGCCACCGCCGCGCGCCGCGTCACGACGCAGACGCTCCAGGAACTCAAAGCAGCGGGCACGCCCATTGCTATGCTCACGGCCTACGACTACACGATGGCCCGGCTCGTGGACGGCGCGGGCGTGGACGTGATTCTGGTGGGCGACTCGGCCTCCAACGTGATGCACGGCCACGAAACGACGCTGCCCATCACACTCGACCACATGATCCTGCACGCGCAGGGCGTGGTGCGGGCGGCGCAGCGGGCGCTCGTCGTGGTGGACCTGCCCTTTGGCTCCTACCAGGGCAACTCGAAGGAAGCACTTATCTCGGCCATCCGCATCATGAAGGAGACGGGCGCGCACGCCGTCAAGCTCGAAGGCGGAGCGGCCGTCGAGGAAGCCATCCGCCGCATCGTCGCTGCCGGCATTCCGGTGATGGGGCACCTCGGATTGACGCCGCAGAGCATCTACAAATTCGGCACGTACAAGGTGCGCGCGCGCGAAGAGGCCGAAGCCGACCAGCTCCGCGAGGATGCCGTGCTGCTCGAACAGGTGGGCTGCTTTTCCATCGTGCTCGAAAAGATTCCCGCCACGCTGGCCGCCGAAGTGTCCCGCTCCGTTCAGATTCCCACCATCGGCATTGGCGCGGGCGGTGGCTGCGACGGACAGGTGCTCGTCACCCACGACATGCTGGGCCTTTCGACCGACTTCCACCCGCGCTTCGTGCGCCGCTATGCCGAGCTCGACACCACCATCACAGACGCCGTGGCGCATTACGTGGACGACGTGCGCAAACGCCAATTCCCCAGCGACGCCGAGAGCTACTGACGTTTATTCATGCGCGCCATCCGCGTTTACCTGACGGGCGACCCGTCCGTGCTGCGCCTTGAAGAGGTTGACACCCCCACGCCGGAACGGGGTGAAGTGCTCGTGCGCCTCCACGCCATCGGCGTCAATCCCGTCGAGACATACCTGCGCAGCGGGCAGCAGGGTTATTCGCCCCGACTTCCGTACACGCCCGGCAGTGACGGCGCGGGCATCGTGGAAGGGGTCGGCGCGGGCGTCGGGGGCTGGCAGGTCGGCGACCGCGTGTATCTCAGCGGCGCAAAGACGGGGACGTACGCCGAGTACGCGCTGTGCACGCCCGACCAGATTCATGCCCTCCCCGAAGCCCTCTCTTTTGCGCAGGGTGCGGCGCTCGGCGTGCCCTACGCCACCGCCTACCGCGCGCTGTTCAGCCGAGCGCGCATAGCGACGGGCGAAACCGTGCTCGTCCACGGTGCGACAGGGGGCGTGGGACTGGCCGCCGTGCAGCTTGCCCGCGCCCACGGTTGCCAAGTTTTTGGAACTGGCGGCACGGACGCTGGACGCGCCCTGCTGCGCGAGCAGGGCGTGGAGGCCGCCTTTGATCACCACGCGGAAGGCTACATGGAAAAAGCCAAAGCCGCCACGGGCGGGCGCGGATTCGAGGTCATCGTGGAAATGCTGGCCAACGTGAACCTTGAACGCGACCTGGAAGCGCTCGCGCCGCACGGCCGCGTCGTCGTGGTGGGCAGCCGGGGCCGCATCGAGATCACACCGCGCCTGCTCATGGGCCGGGACGCCGATGTGCGCGGGATGTCGCTGCGCAACGCGACGCAGAGCGAACTGGCGCTCATTCACGCGGCGCTGGGGAAGATGCTGGAGGCCGGTACGCTCCAGCCGGTAGTGCACCAACAGCTGCCGCTTGCAAAAGCCGCCGAGGCGCACCGTGCCGTGATCGAGGACGCCTCGCTGGGCAAGATCGTCCTCGTGCCCTGACGCGCCACCCGGCTTTTTCCGCCGGGGTTCGCAGAGGCCGGGTTATCTTGGGCGTGCCGTCTGTTCCCCGGCCTCCGACCCCGCCTCCATGCGCCAGTTCACCCTTTCGTTCGATTCCCAGCAAGCGGCCCAGGCCCCGCAGAGCACCGACGCCGAAGCCATCGTGGCCGGCCTGAACGAGGCGCAGCGCGAGGCCGCCACGACCACCGAAGGCCCCGTCCTCATCGTGGCCGGGCCGGGATCGGGCAAGACGCGCACGCTCACGCACCGCATCGCGTACCTGCTGGCGATGGGCCGGGCCCGGCCGTGGCAGGTGCTCGCGCTCACGTTTACCAACAAGGCCGCCCGCGAAATGCAGGAGCGCATCCGCAAGCTGGTGGGGCCCGAGGCAGCGCGCGGCATCACGATGGGGACGTTCCACAGCGTTTTTGCCCGCATCCTGCGCGTCGAGGGCGAGAAAATCGGCTACTCGCGCGACTTCTCCATCTACGACACCGACGACGCCGAGCGGCTGATGAAGGCGACGATGGAGCGCTTTCGCATCGACCCGAAGCAGTTTCCCGTGCGCAGCATCCGGGGCCTCATCTCCAGCGCCAAAAACGCGATGGTGAACCCGACCGAGTACGCGCGCTACGTCACGAGTCCGCACCAGGAAAAAGCCGCGCTCGTCTATCCGGCCTACGAAGAAGCCCTGCGCCGCTCCAACGCGATGGACTTTGACGACCTGCTCCTCAAGCCCATCGCCCTGTTCGAGCAGCACGGCGACGTGCTCGAAAAGTACCAGCAAAAGTGGCAGTACGTCCACATCGACGAGTACCAGGACACCAACGGCGCGCAGTACACGATTGCCAAACTGCTCACGGCGCGGCACAAAAACCTGTGCGTCGTGGGCGACGACGCGCAGAGCATCTACGCCTTTCGCGGGGCCGACATCGGCAACATCCTCTCGTTCCAGAAGGATTACCCCAAGGCGACGACCATCCGGCTGGAGCAGAACTACCGCTCGACGCGCAAAATCCTCGCGCTCGCCGACTCGATCATCAAGCAGAACCGCGACCAGCTCGAAAAGCACTTGTGGACGGACAACCGCGAGGGCGATTTCGTGATGCTCATGGAGGCGCTGAGCGAGAAGGACGAGGCGCAGAAGGTCGAGCGCACCATCCGTGAACTCCAGACGCGCGCCGGCCACGGCTACGGCGATTTTGCCGTGCTCTACCGCACCAACGCGCAATCGCGCTCGGTAGAAGACGCGCTCCGGCGGGCGTCCATCCCCTACCGGCTCGTCGGCGGCGTGTCGTTTTACAGCCGCAAGGAGATCAAGGACGCCCTGGCGTATCTGCGCCTGATGGTCAACCCGCACGACGCGGCCAGCCTCCGGCGCGTGCTCAACTACCCCGCGCGCGGCATCGGCGACAAGACCGTCGAGGGGCTCGTCGAGTTTGCCCGCGAGCGCGGCTGGACGCTGTGGCAAGCCCTCGACCACCTGGACGAGAGCGAACTGACGGGACGGGCCGGCGCGGCGCTCCAGAAATTCCACTTCCTCATCTCCAAGCACGCCGCCACCCTCGCCTCGCGCCCCTCCGACGAGGTGGCGCGTGACCTGTTGCAGGAAGCCGGCCTCTTTGCCGAGTTCAAGCAAGAGCAGACGCCCGAAAGCCAGGCGCGCTGGGAAAACGTGCAGGAACTGCTCAACGCGCTCGCCGAGCACGTGCAGGCCGCCGAGGGCAACAACCTCTCGACGTTTTTGCAGGAAGTCACCCTCCTCACCGACGCCGACCGCGCCGAGGACGGCGACGAAAACCGCGTGACGCTGATGACGCTGCACGCCTCGAAGGGCCTGGAATTCCCCGTCGTGTTCGTCACGGGCCTCGAAGAAGGGCTCTTTCCGCTGGCCAAGGCCGCCCAGGATCCCAAAGACCTGGAAGAAGAGCGCCGCCTGTTCTACGTAGGCGCGACGCGGGCGCAGAGCCTGCTTTTCCTCTCCCACGCGCGCACGCGCTTCCGCTACGGCCAGAACGAGAGCAGCATCCGCAGCCGCTTTCTCGACGAGGTAGATGCGTCCGTGATCCGAACCGAAACGGG
>CBDUBO010000163.1:0-5789 GCA_965365405.1 uncultured Rhodothermales bacterium
ATTGCCGAACGGATTACCAGCCCTGCTGCTGCGCGTAGAGGTTGAGAAAGCGGATGGACGCCTCGATGCCCTGGTGGAAGCGATCCAGCCCGAAGTGCTCGTTGGGTGAGTGGATGGCGTCGGTGCTGAGGCCGAAGCCCATGAGCACGGTGTCCAGTCCAAGCACGCGCTTGAAGTCGGCGGTGATGGGGATGGAGCCGCCCTCGCGGGTGAAGTAGGCCTTTTTGCCGTACACGGCTTCGAGGGCCTGGCGCGCAGCCTGCATGGCCGGCTGACCTGTGTCGGCCAGGTAGCCATGCCCGCCGTGCAGATCCTCGAACGTCAACTTCATCGTGGGCGGGCAGTGGGTTTCGAAGTGGCGGCGCAGCTTGTCGGTGATTTCCTTCGGCGTCTGGTCGGGCACGAGTCGGCACGAGATTTTGGCGAAGGCGCGGGCGGGCAGCACGGTTTTCGCGCCCTTGCCCTGGTAGCCGCTGCCCATGCCGTTCACGTCGAGCGTGGGGCGGGCCGTAGTGGCTTCGAGGATGCTGTAGCCTTTTTCGGTTTTCGCCTTCGTCACGCCGATCTCCTCGTGCCACTGCGCCGCGTCGAAGGGGAGTTCGCGGTACGTGTTGCGCTCTTCGTCCGAGAGCGGGCGGACGCTGTCGTAAAAGCCCTCGATGGTGACGCGGTGGTCGGCGTCGTGCAGGCCGGCAATCAGGCGGCAGAGGGCGTTGGCGGGATTCTCGACCGCGCCGCCGAAGACGCCCGAGTGCAGGTCGCGGTCGGGGCCTTCAAGCGTCACCTGCACGTAGGCCAGCCCGCGCAGCCCGCTCGTGATGGACGGTACGCCGGGCGCAAACAGGGCCGTGTCCGACACCACGACCACGTCTGCGGCCAGCAGGTCTTTGTGCTGTTCGAGAAACGCTGCCAGGTGTTCGGAGCCGTTCTCTTCCTCGCCCTCGATGAGAAACTTGAGGTTGACGGGTAGCGGCGTGCCACTCTGCAGGTACGCCTCGGCGGACTTGACGTGCATCAGGAACTGGCCTTTGTCGTCTGCGGAGCCGCGCGCGTACACCTTGCCCTCGCGCACGGTCGGCTCGAAGGGCGGCGTCTCCCACAGGTCGAGCGGGTCAGGCGGCTGCACGTCATAGTGACCGTACACAAGCACGGTAGGACGGTTGCTGTCGGTCTGATGCTCGGCAAAAACAGCGGGGTGGCCGCCCGTCTCCATCACCTCGACCTTTTCGATGCCGACACGGCGCAGGTCGTCGGCGACGGCCTCGGCGCAGCGCCGCACATCGTCCGCTGCAGCAGGATCGGTCGAGACGGAGGGGATGCGCAGCAGGCCGAACAGGTCTTCCTCGAAGCGAGAGGCGTGCTGGCGGGCGTAGTCGAGCGGGGTCATAGGGCAAAGAGAGGCGAAGGAAAAAACAAAGATAGTTTGACCGGGGTGACGCCCGTAGATATACTGTGTCTGGTGTGCTATGAGTGTGAGCACATCGTATTGTTTTTGTTCAACTAAACAGCCCTGACCATGACCCGGTCGCTCTTTCTCGCATCCCTACCCGTATCACTCCGGCGTGCTGCTCTCGTCGCCGTCGCGTGCCTGTTGATACTGCCCGCTGGCAGTGCGGACGCTCAGATTCTGGGGCGTATCAAAAAGCGCGCGGAGGAGGCTGCGGCACGCCGCGCCGAGCAGGCCGCCGAGCGCGCCGTGGACAAGGCCACGGGCAACGTGGAAGGCCGCGCCACCGATGCGGCAGGAAACGCCGTGGGTAACGCCGTAGGCAACGCAGCGGGCGTACCGCCAAACGCAACGGGCGGATCGGTGGAAGGGCTGGCTGACTTCCGCGTGCTCCAGGAACTGGCGCCTGCGTCGTTCGCGGGGCTCGCGCGCACCGACCTCACCGGCGAGGCCACGGCGGCAATGGGTTTCAAAGCGTCCAACGCCAGGGCCGAATACCAGGGCGGCGACCGCTCCGTCACGCTCACCATCACGGATACCGGCACCATGCGCGCCTTCCTGACGATGTCGGCGGCGTGGATGGGCATGAGCGTGGATCAGCAGACGAGCACCGGCTTCACCAAGACGACGACGCTGGGCGACCGTCCGGCCTACCTCCAGGAGAGCCGCGATGGCGGCCTCAGCAGCAGCGTACAAGTGGTCGTGGCCGACCGCTTTCTCGTCAGCGCCGAAGCGGATGGTTTGAGTGCTGCCGACGTGCAGACCGCCGTCGGCCAACTCGACCTGACACGGCTCGAAACGCTGGCCGCCGAACTGGCCGAGTTGGGGCCGCAACTCGTGTCCTTCGACAAACTCATCCCGCTTTTGCCCACCAGCGTGGAGGGCTTCACGCGCCAGAGTCCCACGGGCGAGACGGGAGGCGTAGCCGGACTGGAGATGTCGCAGGCCGAAGCCGTCTTCACGCGCGGCGACGAGCAGTTTACCGTTCGCATCGTAGACCTGGGCTCGCTCAGCGGCGCGACGGCGCTGACGTACGCGGCCTGGCTGAGCGTGCCCGTCAACCGGCAGACGACCGAGGGCTTCGAACGCACCACGCGCTATGGCAGCCACCCCGCCTTTGAGCAGCAGATGACGGGCGACGGGCAGGTGAGCAGCGACGTGCAGGTTGCCGTTAAAGGTCGTTTTCTCGTCTCCGTCGAGGGCAACGTGCCTTTCGACGTGGCGAAGGCAGCGGCGCAGGCCCTCGACCTCGACGCCCTCGCGGCGCTGGCCGAGGCGACGGCAGGAAGCGGAAACTGAAGCGCTTTCGCGCAGGTGGCAAGCAGCAGCGGGTGCGGGTTCGGTCGTGAGCCCGCACCCGCTTTATCTTCAGGCCCCTCCGGTCCGAAGCTCTGTCCATGCCGCGCCTGCTGTTTCTCTTCTGCGCCGCGTGCGTGGTGGCCCCCCTCGCCCACGCGCAGGGTACGGTTCGCTCCACCATCGTGGAACCCGCGTTTCCGCCGCTGGGCCGCCCGTGGGTGTTTGAGGATATCAACCGGGCCGCCGTGGTGCTGCACCGCATGGCACAGGAGGAGCCAGCCGCGCTACCCCATTACAGCGTCGGTTCGCGCAGCCTCTTCGGGCGGCTCACCGCGCCGAGTGTGCTGGAGGGCGCGCCAGGCAGCAGCGCCGAGGCGCGGCTGGCGCACTACAGCCGTGGCGTACGGCTCTACGAGCAGATCCTGCTGCTCTACGCGCGCGTCCACGCCCGGCAGGGCGACTACGACGTAGAGGTGGCCGAACTGAGCGGGGTACTCCTGCACGCCACCGCCGCGATGGCGCGCGACCTGGAAGAAATCCGCACCCGTACTCGGGGCACCCCGATGGGGGCGGAGGAAGCCTCGCTCCGCGAAAGCCTCGCTGGCCTGATGAACGGGGTGCTGGATCTGATTGGTGACCCTGAAGTGCTGACGGCCGGGGCGCGGAGCCGGCTGTTGCTGCACGCCACGAGGGCGGGCGGGCCCATTGCCCAGGCGCTCACCCCCGAGGGACGCGCCGCCGTCGCCGCCCGGCTCGATGCCCTCCTGCAACGCCGCAACCTGGGCGTGCCGGAAGATGATTTGAGGTCGCTACGAGCGTTTTACGCGGATCCTTGAGGGTTTACAGCCCACCGCTGTCAATCCGCCGGAGCGCCACGAAGTCCGCGTTGGTGAACGTCACCTCGTCGTCGGCCATGCCCCTGACATAGTCAATGCTGATCTCGGTCGGGTAGCCGTAGGTGGGGTGGTATGTCACGTCCAACTGGTCGGCCTCCGCGCGCCGGGCTTCTTCGACGAGGTCAAACAGCCCTTCGATGGTGCGGTAAGCGACTGGTTCAGCTTCGAGGGCGAGACGTCCATCGGGCAGGCGTAGCGGCTCGCCGGTCTGCGGGTCGTGTACGGCCTTCACGGCTCCATCTTCGACCACGATGCGGGCGGGGAAGAGTTCTGCCGCGCAGAAGCACAGCCGCTGGGCAACGTAGCTGTACGTGGTGAGGCGCTGCGCCTCCCACCGCTGGCGCGCCGCGTCGAGGTTGGTGTGCTTCTCGTCCGGGCCGAAAAGCGAGCACGAGGAAAGGGCGAGAGCGGCCAGCAACAGCAAACGCATGGGAGGAGTCTGGTGTGGTAGAGAGCCAAAGTTAGCCGCCTGCGAACCCACGCGGTAGGCATTTGGGTCGCCCCTGAACCGGGCAGGCCCGAGCGTCAGGCGTGCAGAAAGCGCCGGACGTGGTAGGCGAAAGCTTTGGGCGCGTCGGTGTGGGCGGTGTGGCCAGCTCCCGGGACGGCTTCGATCCGTATGCGCGGGTTGAGCGCGGCCATCTCGCGGGCGATCCGGACGAATTTCGGGTCGGACGCGCCGGCGAGGGCAAGCGCGGGCACGGACAGGTGCGGCAGCTTTTCCCACAGAGCGGGCTGGGCGCCTGTGCCCATGCCCGCGAGCGAGCGCGCCAGGCCGGTCGGACTGTTGGCGCGGCGGGCCTGCACCAGCGCCTGGCGCGTGGCCGCAGGGGTGATGGCAAAAAGTGGCATCGCGTACCAGCGTTCGAGAAAGCCAGACAGGTCGCGCTGGATTTCGGCTGCCCGCTCGGCGTCCACGTGGCGTCGCTGCGCGCGCTCGGCTTCGGTGCGCAGTCCCGGCGAGGCGGATTCGAGCACCACGTGGGTAAAGCGGTCGGGGGCGTGGAGGGCGAGGTAGAGCGCCAGCCGCCCGCCCATCGAGTAGCCCAGCAGCGCGGCCCGCTCGATGCCGCAGGCGTCGAGCGTGTCCAGCACGGCAGCGGCTGCCCCTTCCATCGAAAAAGCGCTGTCCGGCAGACCGAGGGCGTCACCGTGACCGGGCAGGTCGGGCGCGACGAGCCAGATGCCGGGCAGCCGTGCGGACAGGTCGGCCCAGTCGGACCCTCGTCCCAGGAATCCGTGGAGCGCCACGAGCGGAATGCCCGCGCCTGCGGTGTAGCGCGGGAGCGTCACGTTTCCAGCGCGCGGCGCACGTTGGCGAGCACGGCCCGGTGCTGCGCCACGTTGGCCGTCCGGTCTGTCTGCACCTCGATCAGCGTGCAGTCTGAGTGGGCGAGGGCGGCGCGGTAGGCGCCGGCGAAGGCGTCGGGGGTTTCCGGAGCGGCATAGGCCAGCCCGAACATCCGGGCCGCGTGCGCGAAGCGCAGGCCGTGCGGCGTGCCGAAAAGCGCCTCGAACGTTTCCGCCGAGGCGTGGTGCGCCACAGGCAAGAACGAAAAAATGCCGCCGCCATCGTTGTTGATGCAGACGATGACGAGCCGCTGCGGGGACGCGCGGCAGAGGGCAAGGCTGTTGAGGTCGTGCAGCAGCGCCAGGTCGCCGATGAGGAGTGTCGCGTCCGTTTGGGCGCCGCGCGCAAAGCCGAGGGCCGAGGCCACGGTGCCATCGATGCCGCTCGCGCCCCGGTTGGCCGCCGTCCGCAGTCTCATTCCGTCCGCCACGCCAAAGGTGTCCGCGTCGCGGATAGGCATCGAGGCGGCGAGAAAGAGGGCTTCGTTCGTGGGAGCCATCTTTGTCACGGCGCGGGCCACGAACGGCTCGCTGAGCGTTTCGGGCGCCTCCAGCGGATGCAGCGCTTCCGCCACCCGCGCCGACGCCGTGTGCCAGGCCCTTCGCCATTCGTTCGCCCCGTCGTCCTTCGGCGGGGCAGGCAGGCTGGCAGCGAGCGCATCGGCTGTGGCGCGGACGTGGCCCGTCAGCACGTCGGTAACGCTGTGGAACGGGTCGAGGCGGGTTGGAGCGGCGCGCAGAACGGCAAACAGCGGCGGCGCGCTCTCGCGCAGAAACGTCAGCAACCGCTTCGACAC
>CBDUBO010000164.1:0-5755 GCA_965365405.1 uncultured Rhodothermales bacterium
GGGGCGGCATTCCGATCGACATCTTCTACCAGACCGGCCCGGCGCCCGAGGGCCTCTGGGTCCCCGACCAGGGCGTGCCGCCCTATCGCGGCCGCGGCTAGGGCGCCCAGACTGTTGTCAACGCCGAGACGTCCGGACGCGGCCGCTCCAGCGGGGGCTGCTGCGCCGTGCCCACGCGGGCGCGGTAGAAGCCGCTACCCCGGCTCACCTCGTCGAAGCCGGTGAGCAGCAGCGTCTCGCCGGGCGCGAAAAAGCGCTGCTCCTCGTCGGTCTGCTCCACGCGGAAGCGCACGCGGCGCGCCTGGCCGTCCGTAAGGCGCAGGGGCGTGGAGCCGTCCACGGGCACCTGCCACACGTCGTAGCGGCTGTAGAGGAGGGCTGCCTTGCCGCCGTCCACCCATCCGCCCATGCCGTATGCCCCCGCCGGGGCGGGCACGTCGTTCTCCTCGTCGGCAAAAGACACGCCCAGCGCCTCGGTGAGCACGCGCCGCGCGCCCGTGCGGACGGTGTAGGCGTGCCACTGCCCCTCGTCGAAATATACCACGGCCGCGCCGTCGGGCGAGAGACTGGAGGAGCCGCGCAGCCGGGTGGCGACCGCTGTTTCGGCTCCCGTCTCCAGGTTCACCAGCAGGAGGTCGTGGTAGGAACCGTCCCACGTCACCTCGCGGCGGTAGCGCGTTTCGTCGCGCACGAGGGCCACGCGGCCGTTCTGGGGAAGCTGCGGCATGAGCCTCTCCGGCGCCTCGACGCGCGTCACGCGGCCGTCGGGGTGGAGCACGGCGCGGTAACTCCTTTCCTGCTCACTTTTCCAGCGCGCCTTCTGGTGCGTCACGATGCGCGGGTCGTCGCCGTGCCACACGTCCACGGTGCGCCCGGCGAGAATGGCTTCTACATCGAGAGGGGCGATGGCGGTGTCTTTCGGCACATCATCCTGCTGCTGGCGCATTCCGAAAAAGAGGCGCTCGCCACGGTCCGTCCATTCCAGCCGCGTTTTGGCTGGCACATGCCACGCGCCGCGTGCGGTGTCGGCAGCCACGCGGAGGCGGGGCGCTTCGCCGTTCCAGGTGTAGAGCGCGCCCGCACCGGTTTCGCCCTCGGCGCTTTCCGTCGTGGCCACGAAGGCGAGCGTGCCCGCCTTGCTCCAGGCGAGCGGGCCGTACGCACCGTGCGGACGCCGGTCGAGCGCGCGCGGCGGCGCACTCATCTTTTCCAGATCCCACGCATAGAGGCCGTCGAGGGTGCTGTCCGGGTGGGCTACGGTGTAGGCCAGCCATCGGCCATCTTCCGAAAAGGCGAAGTCGTGGACAAACGGGACGCTGCTTTCCGCGCCCGTCGCCAGCATGCGCAGCGTAAGGCGCTTGCCTGTGCGCTGCTTTTTGTTGGGCTTCGGGCGCAGTGAATCAGGCAGGGACGGGTCGGCGTCGAGGGTGTCGGGCTTGGTGCCGCCGTAGGCGAGCAGGCGGCCGTCCGGGCTGAAGCTGTAGCGGCCCACGGCGCGGGCCAGCGTGTCCACCCGCCCCGTCGCCGTCGTAACGAGCAGCAGGCCGGGTTCGGGCGCGTCCTTTTTGGCGAGGCGGGCGCGCTCCAGCCTTTCGAGCGGGGCGTTGAGGCGGAACGCTGCCCACCGTCCGTCTGACGAAAGCGCGGGGTGGCTGGCGCGCGGCAGCCGGTAGGGCACGGCGCGGTCAGCGCGGCGGACGACGCCTTCGGGCTCGCCCCGGTCGGGCTGGGCGGTAAAGGCGAGCACCTGGCCGCTGTCCGAGAACACTTCGTGCTGGATGGTGCGGAAGCGCATCAGCTCCTCGAACGTCACCGGGCGCTGCTGCGCGGAAATGGCGAACGGAAAGCAGCACAGGACGAGGGCAGCAACGAGACGGCGCATGGCGGCAGGGGAGGATGAGGCCTGCAAGAAACGCATCCCGCCGCCGCGAGGCCACCCCCGCGAGCATCACGATCCGGCCACGTTGCCGGCCTGCTGCGCCTCGTGGCCTGCAGCCTGCGCGAGGTAGAGTCCCACCGGCCCCGTTTCGGGCGCGATCAGGTAACAGCTCAGCACGTCGCCCGGATGGTGCGTCACGACGACCAGAAACTGGCACTCCGGATCGTACGTGTCGAGCAGATGCAGGAATCCCTGCTGGAGCGGCCCGAAGTCAACACGATCCTGTATGGCCTGCTGCGGCAGGTAGGAGACCGGAAAAGGCGATTCCACGGCGTCGAAGCGGCGCTTTACGACCTGAAGCCACTGCTCTACGTCGGCAAAGAACGCGCCCCGGCCCCCCTGCTTGTAGCCGACATACGCCCGCGTGCCCACCGCCGCCAAGTTGGCATGCAACTCGGTCATGAAGATGGTGTGGTAGTTCCACCGCTTGGTGTCCAGATCGAGCCCCGGCATGTGGATCTCCAGCACCACGCTGGTCTGGTGGCTGGACTGACAGTCTATCAATAACTCCGGTGGATCAGGCAGGGGCATAGAGACGCGGCGCTGTTTGGTCATGTAATGTCTGAAAATATGCCCCCGCATACACAGCAGCAAATCCAGCGTTAACAAAAATTTAGCCCGGTCAACCAGCAGGGGTTAAATCGTGCGCCTCCGGCTCGTGCGAAGCGCTTTTCGGCGCGTCCGGTACCGGCCTGCGGCGTGGCCGTGCAGGCGGAAGCGTACTTTTGCCCTGCGCGGCTCCGGCCGGCGCTGCCGCTCTGGCCGTCTCCTGCTCTTTTCCGCCCATGCGCTTTCTCCTTCCGCTGCTGCTGCTCGCCGCGCTGCCGTGCCGCGCGCAAACGCCCGACGCGCCGCTCCAGCGCCAGCTCGAAGCCCTCGTCACCGGCTTTCGAGGCGACGTGGGCATCTACGTGCGCCACCTCCAGACGGGCGAGGAAGCCGCCATCTTCGCCGACACGCTGTTTCCCACGGCCAGCACCATCAAGGTGCCCATCCTGACCACGCTTTTCAGCGAAATAGAGGCGGGGCGGCTTTCGTGGGACACGACGCTCGTCTACCGCGACTCGCTTCTCTACGCCGAGGATGAGCACATCATGGGCGCCTTTGCCGACTCGCAGCGCGTGGCGCTCGCCAAGGTGGCCATGCTCATGATTACGACGAGCGACAACACGGCCAGCCTGTGGCTGCAACACCTGGTGGGCACGGGCACGCGCATCAACGAGTGGCTTGTCTCTAAGGGCTTTGAGAAGACGCGCATGAACTCGCGTACGCCGGGGCGGCGGCCCAACTGGGAGCGCTACGGCTGGGGCCAGACGACGCCGCGCGAGATGGCCGAACTGTTCGTGATGATCCGCGAGGGCCGCGCCGTCAGTCCCGGTGCCGACGAAGAGATGTACCGCATCCTGACGCGCATCTACTGGAACGACGAGGCGCTGTCGGCCCTGCCGCCCTACGTGCAGGCGGCCTCCAAGCAGGGAGCCGTCAACCGGTCGCGCTCCGAAGTCGTGCTCGTCAACGCGCCCCACGGCGACTACGTGTTTGCCGTGTACACGAGCAACCAGCAGGACGAGAGCTGGACGCCCGACAACGAGGGCTACGTCCTTCTGCGGCGCGTCTCCAGCCTGATCTGGAACCACTTCGAGCCCGACTACGGCTGGACGCCACCCCAGGGCAAGCGTTACTAACGCGCCCGCCGCCGATGTCCCTCCTGATGCCTGCTTCCGGCCCCTCGCCTGCCGCCCTGCCCGCTCTGCGCGTGGGCGTCGCGGGCGATACGGAAGTAGCCGCGGTGCGCCGCGCGAGCCTGGCGCGCATCGGCGTGGGCCTCGCGTGGGAAGGGCCAGACCCGCGCAACATGCCCGCGCTCGACGTGCTGTTCGTGGCGACGCCGCCGGCCGAGCGCTACGCGGACGCACGCGAGGCCGTCGAGCGGGGCGTGGCCGCGTTTGTCGAGTGGCCTCCGGCCCCCGCGCTGCGCAACGTGCAGGCGCTGGGCGCGGCGGCGGAGGAGGCGGGCACGCCCCTGGGCGTCAGCCGGACGCTTCGGTTCCACCCGGCGCTGGCTACGCTCGACCGTCCCGCGCGGCTCGTGGTGCTCCGGCGCGTGGTGCCTGCCGGAGGTTCGCTGCTGGCGGGCTACACGCTGGCCCTGCTGGCCGACCTGTGCCTGTTTCTGGCACAGGGGCCTGCCCTGACGCGCCTCGACGCGCAGGCCACCCGCGACACGGCTCGCGCCCCGCGCGCCGTCGCCTTCAACCTCCGCTTTCAGAACGGGGCTTACGCCCAGGCGTCGGTAGGGGCCGGTGAAGCGGCTGCCTTGCACCTGCACGCTACGACGGCCACCGCTGCGTACGACGCGGATCTCTACCATGCCACCGACCTGGATACCGCGCGGGACACCGAGACGCGCCTTTTCCTCGACGCCGTGGCCACGCGCCGCCCGCCGCCCGTCACCCCGCTCGACGCGCTCCAGACGCTCCGGCTCGCCGAGAAGCTGTGGGCGCGGCTACGGTGATCCGTGCCACGGCACCGCGTCGGCGCAGGGCGCAATAGAGGGCATAGGCAGAGGGCATGGGCGCAATGAATTGCGCCCCTACGGTATTCCCCGTTGACTATTGTCAGTTGCCGGATTGCCCATTGATCATTTCTCTCCCCTTCCCGTCACGACGGCTGCTTGACGAGCTTGTGCTTGTCGCCGCCCTCGGCGGGAGGCACGGTGCGGATGTGGAGTTCCTTGAGCTGGTGCTCATCCACCACGTCCGGCGAGCCCACCATGGGCTCCTGGGCCGACTGCGTCTTGGGAAACGCGATCACGTCGCGCAGGCTCGTCGCGCCGGCCAGCAGCATCACGAGGCGGTCGAGGCCGAGGGCGATGCCGCCGTGGGGCGGCGCGCCGTAGCGGAAGGCGTCCAGCAGGAAGCCGAAGCGCCGCTGCGCTTCCTCGGCGCTGATGCCCAGCAGGTCGAACATCTGCGCCTGCACGTTCCGGTCGTGGATACGGATGGAGCCGCCGCCAACCTCGTTGCCGTTGAGGACAAGGTCGTAGGCCCGCGCCCGCGCCGCACCGGGGTTGCTGCCCAGCAGGGCGATGTCTTCGGGGCGCGGAGCCGTGAACGGGTGGTGCATGGCGAAAAAGCGATCCTCCGCCTCGTCCCATTCGAGCAGGGGGAAGTCCGTCACCCACAGGAATTGCCACGGTCCCTCGCCGTGCACGGCGCTGGGGTCGGCGGGGTCGGGCACGTAGCCCAGTTCGCGGGCCAGGTGCTCGCGCAGCGCGCCCATCTGCGTGTAGATCTTGGGCGCCGCGCCGGCCAGCAGCAGCACCAGGTCGCCCTGCTGCGCGCCCGTTTCGAGCACGGCTTTCTCGACGTACTGCGCGCCCAGCACCTCGCTTTTGACCGAAGCGAACGTCTCGCTTCCATCGGACGGGCGCTTGAAATAGACGAGCCCGCCCGCGCCGATCTTTTTGCGGACGATGTCCTTGTCGAGCCGGTCCATCGCGCCACGCCCCCGGTCGCCCTCGCCGGGCACGACGAGCGCGAGGATTTTGCCGTTCTGCGCCACTACGTCCTCGAACACGCGGAAGCCCGAGCCGGTGAAAGTGGCCGTGAGGTCGTGGAAAGAGAGGTCGTAGCGCAGGTCGGGCTTGTCGGAGCCGTAGCGCGTCAGGGCCTCGTCGTAGGGCATCCGGCGGAAGGGCGTGGCCAGTTCGACGCCTTTGAGTTCGCGCCACAGGCTGGCCATCAGCTCTTCCATGAGCCCGTAGATCAGCTCTTCGCGGGCAAACGACATCTCCACGTCGATCTGCGTGAACTC
>CBDUBO010000165.1:0-5740 GCA_965365405.1 uncultured Rhodothermales bacterium
GCGGGCTCGTTGATGGGGAATTTGATGCGCTCGTTGCCGTTGGCCATCACCTTCGACATGAGGGCGCTGTATTCGGTCGAGATGTCGCTGTCGTCGAAGGAGACGAGGTTTTTGAAGCCCATCACGTCGCCGTAGAAGTCCACCCAGCGGTCCATCTGTCCCAACTCTACGTTGCCCACGCAGTGGTCCACGTACTTGAGGCCGACCGGGGCGGGGGCGAAGTGCGGGTTCTCGATGGGTTTGAAGCCCGGCATGAAGAGGCCGTGGTAGTCCTTGCGTTCGACGAGCGAGTGGATGGTGTCGCCGTAGGTCTTGATGGCAGCGCGGACGATGCGCCCGTCTGCGTCTTCAAGCACCTCGACGGGCGCGGCAGACGTGGCCCCGCGGCTGACGGCGAGCCGGTAGCTCTCCGCTGCGTCGTCCACCCAGAGGGCCAGGTCGCGCACGCCGTCGCCGTGTGTGCGCACGTGCTCGGCTACGGGCGTGTCGGGTGCAAGCGGGGCCGTGAGCACAAAGCGAATCTTCCCCTGTTGCAGCAGGTACGACGCGGCCTGACGGTAGCCCGTCTCCGGCCCTCGGTAGCCTATGACCTGAAAGCCAAAGGCTGTAGCGTAAAAATGGGCCGCCTGGCGGGCGTTGCCGACATAAAACTCGACGTAGTCCGTTCCATTGATCGGAAAGAGATCGGTCGTTTCGGTTTTGAGATCCGGTTGCGTGAGCGTTTCCATGAAAAGAAATGACGTGTTGTAAGCGCTTCCGTTACAGCCTGCCGCGCCTTCTTGTTTCGGCTTTTCTGGTGCTGACGGTGGCACTGGGTGGGTGTGGTGACGGCAGCATCCGGGTTGAATCCATGCGGGTAAAGCGCCTGGGGTGGGACACGCTGCGCGTGGCACCGCAGTTTGCACGCCGCACCGCGTTCGGGGGCGAGGTCGTGCCCGACTCGCTTACCGTGCTCGTCTCCGACAGTCGGGGGCGGACGCTCTACACGGGCTACGCCGCCCACCCGAAACGTCCGCTCGTGGTACCCGTCCCCGATCCCCTGCTGGGCAACGAGGCGGCGTTCTTTCTCGACCTGTGCGGGCATTTTGCGGCCTCCGGTACGGTGTGCGAGCAGGAGGTGCTGACGGCCTCGCCCAAGCGGCTACGCGCCCGCGTGGAACTGGAGTATCCAGTAGACCGCGACACCGACAAGCTGCGCTACGCCGTGCGATGGGCGCAGGAGCGCGCCGGACAGGACGGCGCGTGGCAGCCCGTCCCCGTCCCTGCAACGCTGCCCGCCCGCTGGGTGCTCTTTGTCCGAGGCCATCCCACCGATGCCGTCAAGCTCGATTTCACTGCGCGCGAAGGCGTTTTTGACCTGAGCAAGGCCGAAGGCTACAACGACTTCTGGATCCGCCTCAACGACCCCTTGCTGCGCGGCGATTCGGTAGAGGTGATGCTGCGACTGGAAGGGCGGCTGGATGCACGGCCTGACTCCGTGGCCACCCTCACGCGCTGGGTACGTCCCACATCGCAGTCGGAGCGTTTTTCCGAGGCGGTGTACTACGCCCAGGAAGCCCTAGACCGGATGCTCGATAAGCTCGAAACGGCGCGTGACGGTCGGGCCGCCTACAGCGTGACGGACTGGCACTTCGACGCCCTCCAGCGACGCTACAAAATCGACGTGCGCTACTACTGGACGGGTGGCTTTCTGCGCATGGGGCGCTACGAACTCGAAGGCACGCTTACCGTCGAGGAGCAGTCTCGACGGGCGCAGCTTGCCGTGCGCCACCTCAGCCCCGACGTGCAGCGCCTGTGGTACGAGCGCGTGGGCAGCGAGCGGGTAGGGCTGGGGGTGCTGCCGCAACCGTGCGGGGCAGATTGCGACGCCGCCTGCGGCCCTGATTGCGGACGATAGGCAGCGGGGTGATGCCTTGCAGGTTCGGGAAAGCTTTACGCAATGCCCCTTGCGCCCCACGAGGATGTGGGGGAATTTTGCAACGTTAACGAGATAACTGTTATCTCACCACTTTCCCTTACCTCCCTGGTTTCGTCAATGAAACACCTCCTCCGCTCGTTGCCCGCCGTTGCCCTTCTGGCAGTTGCGTTCACCGGCTGCGCCGAGCGCAACACCACGCAGTACGAAAGCCGCGGCCGCGTCGTCGCCCTGTCACCTGAAACCAACACCGTCACGATCCTCCACGAGGACATCCCCAACTACATGGACAGCCACGAGATGGCCTTCCTGGCGGCCGAGGCGGAAGACCTCGAAGGCCTTATGGTAGGGGATCTGGTTTCCTTCGAACTCGAAGTGGGCGAGGACGGCTCGGTCGTCGTGGACGACCTGGAGAAGCTGCCCGCCGACACGCAGCTCACGCTCGACGAGCCCATGCCGGAGCCCGTCATGCCTGACACGACGATGATGATGGACTCGACGATGGTGATGACGGACAGCGTCTCTACGCTGTAATCCGCATTGTCCCGGACGGGGCCGGAGCCTTTCGAGGCCCCGGCCTTTTTTGTTGTGTCCGGACACCACGCCGCTCCGGCGCGTTGGCTAAGCGCCTTTTTTCGCCCCACTGCCCATGAACGCTCTCCTGCTCGAACAGACCGAAACCGGTGTTACCCCTCGCCTCACTCTCTTAGACCTCGCCGACCTGCCCGGCGCGGGCGAGGTGCTCGTAGAGGTGGCGTATTCGAGCCTCAACTACAAAGACGGGCTGGCCGTGACCGGGCAGGGCAAGATCATCCGGGGAGACTACCCCTTCGTGCCCGGCATCGACCTGGCCGGTACCGTCTTGGAATCCGCCGACCCCCGCTTCGCCCCCGGCGACGCCGTCGTGGGGACGGGCTACGGACTCGGCGAGACGCACTGGGGCGGCTACGCGCAAAGAATGCGCGTGCGCGCCGAAGGGTTGGTGCATCTACCGGCTGGCCTGGACGCCTGGAGCGCGATGGTGCTTGGCACGGCGGGTTTCACGGCCATGCTGGCGGTGCTCGCCCTCGAAAGCCATGGCCTGTTGCCCGACGGCGGCGAGGTGGTGGTGACAGGTGCGACGGGCGGGGTGGGCAGCCTCGCCGTGCTGCTGCTGGCGCAGGCCGGGCACCGCGTCGTGGCCTCGTCCGGCAAGGCGGAAGCAGAGGACTACCTGACGACGCTGGGCGCGGCCGAGCGGCTGCCGCGCGAAGTGCTCGAAAAAGGGGCGGCACGCCCGCTCGAATCGGCGCGGTGGATCGGGGCGGTGGATACCGTCGGTGGTACCACGCTGGCGGCGCTGCTGAGCCAGATGCACCGCCACGCCAGCATTGCCGTGTGCGGACTGGCCGGCGGGGCCGACCTCCACACGACCGTCATGCCGTTCATCCTGCGCGGCGTGAACCTGCTGGGCATCGATTCCAACACGTGCCCGCGCCCGCTGCGCGAGCACGCCTGGCGGCGGTTGGCCCTCGCACTTTCGCCCGAAATGCTCCAGCAACTCGCCACGACGATTCCCCTCGCCCAGGTGCCTGAATGGAGCAGGCGCATCGTGGAGGGCGGCGTCACCGGGCGCGTGGTGGTGGACGTGAACGCCTGACCCATGCCCACCGTCTCTTTCTGGCAGCGCCGACACAGTGAATCCGACACGGCCTACGATGTGGCCATCGTGGGCGGAGGCATCATCGGTGTCAGCACCGCTTACTGGCTGGCACAGCTAGAGCCGCGCACCCGAATCGCCATCGTCGAAGCGGGGCGGCTGGCCAGTGGCGCGTCGGGCCGAAACGCAGGCTTTTTGCTCCAGGGTGTCACCAGCGATTACGTCACCGACCGGCTGCGCTACGGAGAGGAGAAGAGCCGCAGGCTTTGGCAGTTCACGCGCGAGAACCGAGAACTCATCGCCCGGCACGTGGACGCGCGCGGCACTGGCCTGGAAACGTCCGGCAGCCTCGTCGTGGCGGGGTCGGAGGCGGAGGACGCCCGGTTGCAGGCCGCCGTGCAGGCCCTCCGGTCCGATGGGCAGGCGGCCTCGTACCTGCCCCCCCGCGAGGTCGCCCGAAAGATAGGTGGGCAGGGCTTCCTGGGGGGGCTCTACGTCACCAGCGGCGCGTCCCTCGACCCCGTTGCCCTGGTGCGCTACCTGGCTGAACAGGCGCGCTGCGATGTGCTGCCGGGTGAAGCGGTGGTGGATCTACACCGCTCGGGCTCGCGCCTCGTCTTGGAAACTGCCGCCCGCCGCATTTTTGCCGAGCGCGTCGTATTGGCGATGGGAGCGTACCTGCCGCGCCTGCTGCCTCAGGCCAAAGCGTACGTGCGTCCGGTGCGGGCGCAGATGCTTGCCACCGAAGCCGCGCCCTCGCGCTGGCTCAAGCTGCCCGTCTATAGCCACGAGGGCTTTTTCTACCTCCGCCAGCTGGTCACTGGCGAAGTGCTCGTGGGCGGCGCGCGGCACCTGCACGAGCGGGCCGAGGTGGGCTACGACGACGCCACGACAGGCGCGCTTCAGGCCGACCTCGAAGCCTACCTCTACCGTCACTTTCCCCAGGCGGTAGGTCTGCGCCCCGCCCGGCGGTGGGGCGGAACGATGGGCTTCTCGCCCGACGGCCTTCCGGTGGCGGGGCAACCCGACGGCCTGGACCATGCCTTTTTCGCCACCGGCTTTACCGGGCATGGCATGGGCTACGGCTTTCGCTTCGGGCGGATGATGGCCGAGTGGGTCAGTGGCGATCCGTCTCCTGCGGGGCTGGAGCTATTCCACGCGTCCCGTCTGCAACAGGTGGTGTAGCTGCGCCTTCCAGGGGCCTCCATTCCGTCCAGCCTGTGGCCACTTCGCGGTCGTCGCCCTCACGCACCAGGCGGTGCTGGAAGCCGGCGGAGCCCGCAGGCGCGATGTCGGAGCGTAGCACGTCGCCCCGGAATGTTTCGGCGCGCACCGTCAGGTCAATGGCGGTTTGCCGGTGGGTGTCTAGAAAGGCGTCGTCGAGGCCCTCGGCAAGCCACCGCGCGTACTGAACGTTGTTGGCGTGGCCGTTCACGTCCATGTCGGCGCGTCGCACGAGCACGACGTGTCCGGAGGGGTGCGGCGCAGCAGCGGTGGGGTGGGGGTGGACTTCGAGCGCGCGGGCGCGGCCGGGTGGCACGAGCGCCGCGAGGGCCGAGTCCATGCGCAGCGGCCGCCGTCGCGCCACGTCGATCATGAGCCAGCGTGTGGTGCCGCGCGCGACGATGCGGTCGTGCTCGTCGTAAGCGAGGGCATCGCGCCAGGCATAAGGGCCCTCCGCCCCCGCAGGCCACGTCTCAATGCGGATGGTGTGTCCCGTGCGCGGTAGTACGTCCGAGGTGAACACCATCCGGTTAAGTACCCACGCGGTGCCCTGTTGCAGCAGGGCGTCCATGCCGTAGCCCAGCATCTCGGCGTGCAGGCCCGCCAGGTCCTGAAACAGGTCGAGAAAGGCGGGCAGCGTCAGGTGGTCGCGCGTGTCCACCTCGGCGGGGCGGACGCGGTAGGTCTGCGAAAAGACGAGCATGGCGTCAAAAGCGTGGGAGGACAAAAAAGCCCGGATGCGCGGGGCATCCGGGCCGTGTTAAAGCACGCAAAGGGCCACTCAGTTGCCGGACGGTGCCATGCTCTCGGGGAAAAGCACCATCCGCACGTATCGGTCGAAGTCGAGGTAGCGGCGGGCGGCGTCCTGCACCTCCTGCGGCGTGATGGCCTCGACACGGTCGGCGTAGGTGCCGATGAGGCCGATGTCCTCACCGGGTCGCTGCGCGTGGAAGTCGAGCACC
>CBDUBO010000166.1:0-5698 GCA_965365405.1 uncultured Rhodothermales bacterium
TGTTCGAGTGCGCTCGGGTGGTCGTCGTCAAATGAGCGCCGCCGGGCGCGTGGTTCGTCTCCTGTGGCGCGGTGCTAAAACCGAAAAGCCTCCAGGGTCATCAGACCCCGGAGGCTTTTCTGGGTGAGGGAGTTTTTCCTGGTTCAGAAGCCGAAGCCGCCGCCGCCATCCTGCTGCTGAGGCTGCTGCTGCGGGCGGCGCGGCGGGCGCGGGCCCTGCCGTCCGAAGTTCCACGTCAGCGTGGCCGACACTTGGCGCTGGCCCCAGCGGCGGTTGCCTTCCTGCAACAGATCCTGCGCGGCCAGTTCGCCGCGGTAGTGCATCTTGGCCCAGTTCATCGGGTCACTCACGCGCAGGTTCAGGCTCAGCTTCTGGCTCAGCGCCTGGCGCAGCGCGAAATCGGTGATCAAAAGGCCATCGAGTTCGAACTGCTCGAACTTCATCGGCGAGCGGTAGAAAACCGTGGCCTGGAGGTCGGTGCCCTTGCGCACGCTGAACGACCCGTTGAGGCGGCCTGTCCACGCGATCATGCTGTTGCCCAGGCTCGACTCGACGCTCGCGCCCGCGTCCGTCACCATGCGGTACACGCTCGTGTTCGCCATCAGGTTGACCTTCTGGCCCAGCCGCAGCGTGCCGATGGCTTCGGCCCCGTACGAATCGCTTTGATCGGCGTTGGTGATGGACTGCGTGGCGATGCCCGTGGCGGGGTTGTACGACACTTTCGGGCGCAGCGCGTCCACGGTGCGGCGGAAAAAGGGCGTGAGCGTAAACGTGCGGCCCTGTCCGAAGGCGGTGTAGCTCGCCTCCATGGCGTGCGTGTATTCGGGCTTGAGGTCGGGGTTGCCCTGGCGGCTGTTCTTGTCGTCCATCTCCTGCGCGATGGGCGAGAGCAGGAACGTCGGCGGGCGGTTGACGCGCTTCGAGTACGACAGCTTGAACTGCTGCGCCTGCGTAAGGCTGTAGGTCAGGAAAAAGCTGGGGTAGTAGGAGAAGTAGTCGTTCTCGAATTTGTCGGCGCTGCCCGTCACGGTGAAGTCGAGAAGCGCCTGTTCGAGGCGCAGGCCGGCCTGCACGCCCCACTTGCCCTTCTGCGTACCCAGCGTAGCGTAGGCCGCGTGGATCTGGTCCTGGTAGTCGAACGTGGTCGAGCGGGCCGCCACGTTCTGGTACGCGCCGGCCGCGAGGGTGTCACGGACAAACTCGTCGTCGAGCAGGCGCAGCGTGCTCTTGAGGCCCGTTTCGAGCTTGACCTCGCCCGGCAGCGGGCGCGTGTAGTCGAGCTGGAAAGAGGCTTCCTGGTTCACGTTGTCCTTGTCGTCGCGCGTCTGACGCTCGAAGAAGAGTGCGCCCTGCGCGTCGTAGCGAAAGTCCTCGAAGTGCTGGAGGTCGTCGTTGCGGGAGCGGTTGTAGCGCGCCTCCGCCGTCAGTTCGTGCTGCGAGGGCGTCACGACGCGGCGGAAGCCCGCCGTGTAATCCATCGTGAAAGCATCCTGCTCGGCGTCCGTGAAGCGCTCCGAGCTCAGCACGCCCTCGCGGCTGATGGCGAGGCCGTCGCGGGTGCCCGCGCGCAGCGCCGCCAGCGCGGTCGCGTAGAGGCTGTTCTGGTCACTCAGCTTGTAATCCGCCGAACCGTTGAGCGTGTGGTTCCACATGTCCATGTCGGCATCGTCCTCCTGGCGCACACCAGGCGTGGAGGCGCTCAGCGTCGAGCGCGCCATGTCGCCGCCAAAGGTGCGCGCGTCGCGGCGCAGCCCGTACGTGGCGCCCAGCATCCACTTGCCCGGGTTCGTGTTGATGTTGGCCGAGCCGTTGAAGGAGCCGTTGGAAACGCCGCCCGCCATGAGCGTGCCGTTGGTGGCAATGGAGGTGTTCTGCTTGAGCACGATGTTGAGCATCCCCGCCATGCCGTCGGGCTCGTACTTGGCCGACGGGTTGGGGATGACCTCGACGCGCTCGATGGTGCCGGCCTGGAGCTGCTGGAGAAAGGTGCTGATGAACTCGGCCGGTACGGGCGCGGGCTTGCCGTTGATGAGGATGGCCACGTTCTGGTTGCCGCGCAGGCTCACCTTGCCGTCGGCGTCCACCTCGACCGAGGGGATGTTGCGCAGCAGATCCGTCGCCGTGCCGCCCGTCGCCACGATCTGGTCTTTGGTGTTGTAGATCGTGCGGTCAATGGCGACTTCCATCGCCTCGCGCTCGGCGGCCACCTCGACGTTTTCGAGCATCGCGGCGTCTTCGGCAAGCACAACCGTACCCGCTTCGACGCGCGGCGCGGACGGCGTGATGTCCACGTTCTGGCGGTGGGTGCGGAAGCCGACAAAGCTGACGCGCAGCTCGTACTGGCCGGGCCGAAGCCCTTCGATGCGAAAGGCTCCGTCGGAGCCGGTGATGCTGCCCGTGACGAGGCTGGAATCCGCCCGGCCCCACAGCGACACGGTGGCCGAGGGGACAGGCGTCTGCGTGGTCTCTTCGAGCACGCGGCCCGTGACGACGCCCGTGGCGGGCGGGCCCTGCTGGGCCCACACGGGCATGGTGGCCGCGAACAGCAGGAAGGTGAGGAGAAGCGATTTCATGGCTGGTGCGGGTGAGGGAGATTTGGGCCCTCGTGACGGAGCCGCGCTCGGCTTGTTACAGCAGGGCATGCAAAACGCCCCGGACGCCCCGCGCGGCGCGGTGTCGTACCTTCTCTGCTTTCCCAACCCCCTGTGCCGTGAACGGACTTGGACGCGCCCATTTCTGGAGTGCCTTGCGCCGGGTCTTCAGCCGGGAGCTGCCCGCTCGCGCGCCCGAGCAGTCTCGACACGCTGGCCTCGTCGCCACGCTGTGCGTGCTGGGGGCGCTCCTCATCTGGTTCCTGCTGACGATGAGCGACCGGCATACCGCCGAGATCGAGGTGCCCACCGAAATCATCAGCCTGCCGCCTGGCGAGGCCCTTATCGCGCCCCCACCTGCCACGGTGCGGGTCGAGGTGGAGGGGGAGGGGTTCGAACTGCTCCAGCTTTTCTTCGACCAGCCCACCATCGCCATCCCGGCCACGTCCAACGAGGTAGACCTCAACGACGTGCTGCCGCGCCTGCCGGGAGGCGTCACGCGCCGCAGCGTCACGCCACGCTACCTCTACCTCCAGACCGACCGCCGGGTGTCGCAGCGCGTGCCTGTGTCGCTGCGCGCCACGTTCGACCTGCCCAGCACCTACGCCCTGGCCGGGCCCGTGCGCTACTTCCCCGACTCGGTCACCGTTACCGGGGCCGCGCGCGTGGTGGAGGCGCTGCGGGCGTGGCCCACGCAGGCGCGCCGCTACACCAACCTGCGCGACACGCTGCGCGCCGAGGTACCCCTTTCGGACACGCTCGCGGGTTACGTCACCGTCAGCGGCGACGTGGTGGCCTTCGAGGTGCCTGTGGCCGAGTTTACCGGGGCCGAGCGCGAAATTGACGTGCGCCTGCGAGGGGTGCCTTCCAACGAGCGGGTCGTCAGCCTTGCCCCGCGCACCGTTCGGGTGCGCTTTCGGGTGCTGCTCTCGCAGTATCGCGAGGCCATGAATGCCGCCGACTTTTTCGCCACCGTTTCCTACGACGACATCCGGCAGGACAACACGGGGCGGCTGCGCCCGGCTATCAACCTGCCCGAAGGGCTCGTCATCCAGGACGTGGAGGTGACGCCGCCCACGGTGGGTTACTACAACGTGCTGGCCGGCCAATAAGGGGAAGGGCGATTGGAGATCTGAGTCGAGGCGAGGCGCGCGGTAGAGGGCGGCACGCCCCTACGGCTTCTCACCCGTCGCGAAGCACCCTTCACCCGTTCCCCTTCTTCGACGAGATCCCCAATCCATGCTCTATCTCGCCCTTGCTGTGGCGTGCAGCCTTACCATCGGGATGATCTTCAAGGCAGCGGCACTGCGAGGACTCGACCGGATGGCGCTGCTGACGATGAACTATGGCGTGGCGGCCCTGCTGGCGTTGGCGCTGCTGATCACGTCGGAGCACGTGGGTGCCTTGCAGATGCCGCCTCTTCTCGTGGTGCTGGGACTGGTGCTGGGCGTGCTGTTCATCGGAGGGTTCTTTCTGCTCAGCTACGCCACCGAACTGGCAGGCATGTCGCTGGCCCTGGCCGTAATGCGCCTTTCGGTCGTGATTCCTGTGGTGGTGGCGTGGGGGGTGTGGGCTGAGGTGCCCACGGAGCAGCAGCAAGTAGGGTTAGCCCTCGCGTGCGCTGCCTTCGTCGTGATGGCGCGTCCGGGGAAAAAAGCGTCGGATGGAGCAGCGGGGAAAGTTTTTCTGGTGCTGGGGGCGCTGTTCCTGGCCGGGGGCCTGGTGGACGTGCTGCTGAAAGCGTTCGATGTCCATTTCGGGGCGGAGCACAGCAGTGCAGGTTTTCTGCTGCTGATCTTCTCGACCGCCTGTGTGCTGGGGAGCGCACGTGTCCTGTTGCGCGGACAAGCGCGGCAGCGCTGGCCTCCGGCGACGGTGGTGCTGTGGGGCAGCGCGCTCGGACTCGTTAATTACGGGTCGACGGCATTTCTGCTGGCGGCCGTGGCGCGGCTGGATGCGCCCACCGTATTTCCGCTCAACAACGTGGGAATCGTGCTGGGCGGGGCGCTGCTGGGGCATCTGGTGTGGCAGGAGCCGCTGGCGCGCCGCACGTGGCTCGGGCTGGGGCTGGCCGCCGTCGCGCTGGCGTTCCTCGGACGGGGTGGGGGGTAACACCCTTGGGTAAATCCCACCTCGGCAAGGTATTTGATTCCCTGAGCCTCTGCGCGCCGGCAGTTAAAGCAGGCGGAACGCTTGCCGATACTCTGCTTATCTTTAACCCCAGCCCAACATGGAACTCCGGAACCACACGTTGCCCCAGACCTCTATGAGCCCGACTGCCGAGCATCCGGCCCCTGGCCTCGCCATTATTCGGGTCGGCAAAGCGCTCGACTTTCGTAACGCCTCCGACTTCAAGTCACTCTGCCAGGATCACCTCCAGGGTGGTACCCACAACTTCATTCTTGACTTCTCCGAGACGGGCATCCTCGACTCGACGGGGTTGGGCTCCATCTTCTCCGTGTACCGGCAGGTGTCGCCGCTGGGCGGGCAGGTCGTCTTCGCGGCTGTGTCGCGGCCCGTGCAGGTCGTGGTGCAGCTCACGCGCACCTACAAGGTCTTCAAGCAGTTTCCCACCGTAGACGCGGCGCAGGAAGCGTTTGCAGCGTGAAGTACCCCCCGCCCCCAGCCCTACTCCCCATGGTAGCTTTGACGTACCAGTTCGGGGCGCTCGAGACGGTTGCTGAGGAAGCCCACGCTTGCTTCGAGCCCCTGCTGGCCGATCAGGCAACACCGGAACGGGCCTCCCTGCTGCTGCACCTCCAGCTGGCCGCGCACGAGTGGTTGGCCAACCTGGTGCAGCACGCCGACTTCGGCGGCCGCAGCCCGCGCATCTCGCTCCACATCGAGGAGCTCGACAGTGGCCACGTGGTTTGCGTGGTCGAGGACAACTCCAACGGGTTCGACCTCGACGAGGCCTTGCGCCGCCGCCGGGCCAACCTGAGCCCCCTTCCCGAACGCGGCATGGGCCTGCTCATTCTATTCGCTTGCGCATCCGAGTTGCACTACCGCCGGCAGGCCGACGGGAATCAGCTCCGGTTCGTGGTATCCGACGATCAGGACAAATGCCTGAATATTCCATTCTGATCGTCGAGGACGAGCAGACGCTC
>CBDUBO010000167.1:0-5679 GCA_965365405.1 uncultured Rhodothermales bacterium
ACTCGTAATGAACAGGTCAGCGGTTCGAATCCGCTTATCGGCTCCACACAAAACGGCCCGGAATCACTCAGCGAAAAGAGCGATTCCGGGCCGTTTTGCGTTTCAACCTGTCGCGATGCCTCAGGGCGCGGTAAGGTAGAACGTGTAGCCGCCGCCGCCGCTGTACGATTGCACCTTCCACAGGTAGTAGCCCGCGCTACCGCTGTAGCTCACGTCCTCACTCGCGTTCTGCGACTCGCCACGGGCCACGACTTTCCAGCGCGAGCCCGTCCACTTGTAGAGGTAGAGGTCGAAATCGGCGGACGCGGGGCCGCGCAGGTAGCCACTGTGCGCGCCGCTGGGCGCATAGTAATACGTGTCGTTGGGCTGGTATTCAGATGCACCGCTGCCGCTCAGGGTACCCGTGTAGGCAGTGCAGTTGGTGCAGGGCGCGCCGCCGGGCGGAGGCGGTGGAGGGGCGCTGCCGCCCGCTGCGGTCTGGAGCAGCAGGTTGGGTGAGCCGCTGCCGATGCCGCTGAGCTTGCCGGTTGCCGCGCTGCTCACGAGGGCATCGGCCACAGCGGCAGGCGATGCGCCCGGAGTGCCCTCGAGCACGAGCGCCGCCGCGCCAGCTACGTGCGGCGTCGCCATGGACGTGCCGCTGATGGTGTTGGTGGCTGTGTTGGAGGTGTACCAGGCCGAGGTGATCGAGGAGCCGGGCGCGAAAAGGTCGAGGCACGAGCCGTAGTTCGAGTACGACGCCCGCGCGTCGGTCGAGGTCGTTGCGCCGATGGTGAGCGCTTCGGCGACGCGGGCGGGCGAGCCGTAACAGGCATTCGTGCTCTCGTTGCCCGCCGCGACGGCGAAGGTAATGCCGGCGGCAATGGCATTGCGGACGGCGTTGTCGAGCGCCGTCGAAGCGCCACCGCCCAGGCTCATGTTGGCCACAGATGGGCCGGAGGCGTTCTGGCGTACCCAGTCCACGCCGGCGATGACGCCGCTCGTCGTGCCCGATCCGTTGCAATCGAGCACGCGCACGGCCACCAGGCCTGCGCCCTTGGCCACGCCATACGTGTTGCCACCCACGGTGCCGGCCACGTGTGTGCCGTGGCCGTTGCAGTCCTCACTGTTGCCACCGAATGCGTCGTAGCCCCGGCTTGCGCGGCCCCCGAAGTCGCTGTGGCCCGTGCGGATACCGGTGTCAATGATGTACGCCGTCACACCGCTGCCCGTAGCGTCGTAGGTGTACTGGCCGTCGAGCGGCCGGTCGGCCTGGTCCAGGCGGTCGAGGCCCCACGGCGCGTTCGACTGCGTGGCGACGATGCGCACCGTCTGGTCGGCCTCGACGTAGGCCACGTCGGCGCGGGCGCGGATGCGTGCCAGGGCGGGCGCGTCGAGGCGGGCGGCAAAGCCCTGCACGGCCTCGCCGTAGGTGTAGAGCAACTCGCCGCCGGCCTCGGCCACGAGCGCTGCCGACTGCGCGGCGAGGGCGGCGCTGCTCTTGCCCGGCGTGTCTTCGTAGACCACGATGAACTGGCCGGGGATGGGATCACCTGCCGGTTCCTTCGGCCCGAACAGCGGTGCTTCCGGGCGTCCGTTGGGATCGTTGGGGTCGTCTCCAGGGGTGCGATCGAGCGCGACCGCCACGTCGTTTTTGCCGCTGTCGGGCGCGTCTTCTACGAGCGCGCTGTCCGAACAGGCCGCGAGCAAGGCCGCGCACAGCAGCAAGGCCAGGGATTTGGGTAGGTGCATGGTACCAGGGGTTTGGTAATAGAGGGTCGGCCACGGTTGGCCGGGTCTGGTATCCATGCAGGTACGCGGGATTGTGGAGATTTAGGGAACGACGTCAAGAAAAACTTTGGGGGCTGACCCGGGACTTCCGGTATGTCGCGCCTCGCCTGGGCTCCCCGGCCCGGCCTCGCGCCGTATCTTGGCGGCTTCCTGCACCGGCCGATGTCCACCTCTCCCGATTCTCCCGCGCCTTCCGTCTCCAGCGAACAGGATCGCCTGTTTGTGCAGCGCGCCCTCGGCGGGGACCAGGCGGCCTACGAGCGCCTCGTCCAGAAATACCAGCGCGCCCTCCACTTCCACATCCTCCATCTGGTACGCAAGCGCGAGGACGTGGACGACCTTGTGCAGGAGTGCTTTATCAAGGCATTCGCGGCCCTGGAGACGTACTCGCCGCAGTACGCCTTCTCGACGTGGCTGTACAAAATCGCCTCCAACCACGCCATTGACTACCTGCGCAAGCGCCGCCTCCAGACGGTTTCCATCGACAAACCCGTGCAGACGCGCGAGGGGGAGATGCAGGTGGAACTGCCGGACACGACGTACCGCCCGGACCGCCACATCGTCGATGACCAGCGGCGCACGCTTATTCAAGAAGCCATAGACGCCCTCCCGGAGAAATATTACCGCGTCATCGTGATGCGCCACCAGCAGGAGATGACCTACGAGGACATCGCGCAGGCACTCGACCTGCCCCTCGGCACGGTCAAGGCGCACATCTTCCGCGCGCGCGAGATGCTCAACAAGATCTTGCGCGGCAAGCGGGACAGTCTGTGAGGCAGAAGGGTGATGGGGGAATGGTCAATGGGCAATTCGGCAATGGCCAATAGTCAATGATGGGACCGTAGGGGCGCACCGTGGTGCGCCCACGTCCTTGTGGCTGCATAAAGCGGATTTCGGATGCAGAAGCATCCCCGCCGCGTACTTCGCGTTTCGCGCCTCACTTTCTGCAACCGAACTCCGGCATGTCCTCTCCTTCCTTTGCGCCCGCGCACAACAAACCAGACGCCCCTGGCATCTGGATGAACTTCGACAATACCGTCTCGCTCTACCACGTCGTGGCTTCCCACCACACGTTCGAGCAGGCGGCGCAGGCGCTTTTCGCACTCGTGCAGGAGGCGCAGCAGCGCTTTCCCGACTGGCCGCGCATCCTCTACCTCGAAATCGATGGGCACCTGGACGCGCTGGGCCGCTTCGAAGGCGACATGGTGGAGTTGCAGCAGGAGTTCCTCTTTTCCGCCGTCGCGCCCTTTCTGACGGCGCTGGACACACCGCTCGTCTCGGCCCTCAACCCCGAAAAGCAGCGCAACGACGTGCCGGGTCGCCTCAACATCGGCCCACCCGACCCGCAGTTCAAATCGTCCGCGTGCTGATGCCTCGTACCCTGCTCGATTACGGCAGCCTCGAAGGCGGCCTCGTTCGCATGATGGAGCGCTTCCGGGAAAGCGGCACGCTTACCGGCAGCGAAGCGGCGGACGCCTTTATCCGGCAGCACCCGGAGGCTGCGTTTCTCGGCCTGCTTTTCGACCAGCGCGTGCGCGCCGAGTTCGCCTTTACCGGCCCGCAGCGCCTCCACGACAGGCTCGGCCACCTCGACCTGAAGCGCATCGCTGCCCACGATGCCGACCGTTTCCGCGCGCAGTTTGCCGAAGTCCCTGCCGTGCACCGCTTTACCAACAAAATGGCCGAGATGACGCAGGCGGCGGCAGAGGCGGTGTGCGCGCACTACGACGGGCGCGTCGAGAAGCTCTGGAACGACGGCGCGGACAGCGACACGATTGCCCGCCGTGTGCGGGCGCTGCCTGGCTTCGGCAAGGACAAGGCGCTCAAAATGCGCTACGTGCTCCACTACTTCGACTACCGCGACTTCTCGGGCGAATAGGGGCGCGGGTCACCGCCGCCAGAACGTCGGGACGAACAGGATCAGGACGGTGAAGATCTCCAGGCGGCCCGCCATCATGAGCAGGCTCAGGATCCACTTGCCCGCCATCGGCACGGCGGCGTAGTTCTCCGTCGGCCCGAACGACCCGAAGGCCGGGCCGACGTTGCCCACGCACGAGAACGTAGCCCCGAAAGCGCTCACCAGGTCGAGGCCGAGCCCCATCATGAGGATGGTACCCACGCCGATCAAGCCGATGTAGAGCACCATGAACGAGAGCACGTTGCGCATCACCTCCTGCGGCACCACCTGCCCGTTGAGGCGCACCGGCATGACGGCCTGCGGGTGAACGAGCTGCTTGACCTCCTTGAACGAGTTCTTGAGCATCAGCACCACGCGCACCACCTTGACGCCGCCGCCCGTGGAGCCCGCCATGCCACCCACGAAAAAGAGCGCGAAGATCATACTCTGCGCCAGGGGCGACCACACCTCGTAGTCGGCCGTGCCGAAGCCCGTCGTGGTGATAATGGTGAGCGACTGGAAAAAGCCATAGCGCAGAGCCTGCCCGAACTCCGGGTACCCCTCGAAGGTGGCCTCCAGGCTGAGCGTGCTTTGCAGCAGGCGCATGGTGGGTTGCCACGTGCCGAACACAATGACGAGCGCCGCCACGACGACGAAGCCGGTGTAGACCTGAAACTCGGTGTCGCGCGCAACGACGCCGCTGCGTCCGCGCAGCAGCCGGTAGTGAAGCGCGAAGTTCATCCCCGCCAGGAACATGAACAGGGAGATGATCCAGTCCACGTAGGCCGAGTTGAACTGCCCGACGGAGCCGTTCTTGGTCGAGAAGCCCCCCGTCGCCATCGTGGCAAAGGCGTGGTTGACGGCATCGAAAAGATTCATCGCCGGCAGCAGCAGCAGGATTTCCACCACCGTCAGGCCGACGTAGATGAACCAGAGGCGGCGCGCGGTTTCGCGCACGCGCGGCGTGAGCTTGTCCGCCGAGGGGCCGGGCACTTCGGCCTTGAAAAGCTGCATCCCGCCCACGCCCAGGATGGGCAGGATGGCGAGCGTGAGCACGATGATGCCCATGCCGCCCAGCCAGTGCGTGAGGCTGCGCCAGAAGAGGAACCCGTTGGGCGTGCTCTCGATGGCCGGCGTGCCGGCCCCGCCCAGGATGGTGGCCCCCGTCGTGGTGAAGCCGCTCATCGTCTCGAAAAAGGCGTCGCCGTAGTGGGTGAGCACGCCGCCGAGCGTAAACGGCAGCGCCCCGACAAGGGAGAGCACGAGCCAGGCGAGCGACACGATGGCAAAGCCCTCGCGGATGCGCAGGTCGCCTGAAGCGCTGCGGCCCCACAGCCAGTACGCACCGCCGCCCACCACGAGCGCGCCCAGCGCCGTCACGCCGAAGGCCCACCACGACACCTCGCCGTAGCCGAGCGCCACCGTCATCGGAGCCAGCAGCGTTACGCCCAGGAAAAAGACGAGCGCACCCAGCACGCCCAGAACGGCTTTGTAATTGAGCACCATAAAACCCGCGCATCGAGAGGCGGGCCAAAGGTACGTCAGCCGGACGCTGGGTACGGGGCTATGCGTAGCCTACCCGATAGCAGGGTATTACGGCACCGGGCACAGTCCCAACGCCATCTGCCAGACGAACGAAACGGCGATGGCCGCCGCGATGGTGGCAGTGAAAAGGCGTTTGCTACGGCTCATGGTGGCTGTGTCGTTCTTGAAGCGTCGGCTCGCCAGCGTAACGGCGCCGGTTGCGGCACATTGCGCGCCAACACCCTTTCCCGTGATTGGCACGGATGCGAGGGGCAACCTGCCAGCCGTGTTTGGAGAGGCGCGGGTGGCCGCGGGCGTTTCGTCAGCGGAGGCTAAAACCAGAGACGGCGCAGATCACCCGCGAGGACGATACCGGCCCAAAAGCGAAACGGCCCGAAACCGCGTTTTTGAGCGATTCCGGGCCTTTTTTGCTGGTGGTCGGGGAGGGACTTGAACCCCCGACACATGGATTTTCAGTCCATTGCTCT
>CBDUBO010000168.1:0-5678 GCA_965365405.1 uncultured Rhodothermales bacterium
CCTCGTCGTAGTGCGCCGTAAAGGCCAGGCTCTTGGTATGCTTGTCGCTCACGGACAGATGCTGTTAGAGATTCGGGTCAGGGCTGGGTGTCGGCCTGCGAATGCGGCTCCAGGCGCTCTTCGAGCACCTGGGGCACCGGGTGCGTTTTGGGCTCGAGCGGCTCCAGGCGCGGGTTCGGGTTGCGGATTCGGCCCAGGTATGACGTGCGGGGCCGGATGCCCAGTTCGGCCAGGAGTTCGTAGCGGCGCGGGTTGCGCTTGGCCTTCGACACGGCCGAGTTGGGGTCGGCCAAGTCGCCGAAGGTGATGGCTTGGGCGGCGCACGCCTGCTGGCACGCCGTCTGCACCTCACCGTCGCGCACGTTGCGCACTTCGACGTTGGCCCGGCGCTGCACCTCGCGCACGCGCTGCACGCAGTACGTGCACTTCTCCATCACGCCGCGGAAGCGCGTCGAAACGTGCGGGTTTTGCTGCATCTGCACTTCGAGCGGCAGCGTCTTGACCCAGTTGAACCAGTTGTAGCGCCGGATCTTGTAGGGGCAGTTGTTGGAGCAGTAGCGCGTGCCGATGCAGCGGTTGTACGTCATCTCGTTGATGCCGTCCGGCGAGTGGGTCGTCGCGGCAACCGGGCAAACGGCCTCGCAGGGCGCGTTTTCGCAGTGCTGGCACGCCATCCACTGGAAGCCCGCCATGCGCGCGGTGTCCTCGTCCTCGCCCACGTAGTAGCGGTCGATGCGCAGCCAGTGCATTTCGCGCCCGCGCCCCACCTGGTCTTTGCCGACAACCTGGATGTTGTTCTCGGCTTGGCAGGCAACAACGCACGCCTGACACCCCGAACACGTGGACAGATCGATGACCATGCCCCACTGGTTGCGGTAGTACGGGTTGTCCTTGTAGAAGTCGTCGTTGCGCGGGTGGCGCTCGGCCCCCCACAGGGGTTCGAGTTCTTCCCAGACGCCGCCGCCCGGCACGTTCACCACCTGCTCGCGGATGGCGTTTGGATCGGCGCGCAGTTCTTCGAGCGTGGCATCGAGGATGAGCGGTCGCTCTTCCATCGAACCGTGCTCCTGCGTCGAGACGAGCGTATAGTCGCCGCCGACTTTGGCCACGCGTGCGGGCGCGAACGCCTGGTAGGTGGCGGGCCGCAGCGGGGCTACGTTCTGACCGACGCCGTTGGAGATGGCCCCCAGGCCGTACACGTCGGTGTACGTGTCGCTGCTGAAGAGGCTGTCGAACCAGCCGTACTCGCGGTTGGCACGGAGCGTGGCAATCTGCCGCCCCCACCCCATGTTCACCGTGATGGCGTTGTCGGGGTGGCCGGGCTGAATCCAGACGGGGAGCACAACTTTGCGGCCCTCCACGTCGATCTCGACCAGGTCGGCGTCGAAGCGGCCCGAATCGTATTCCACATCGAGACCGAGGGCGCGAGCCGTGGTGCGGCTCATGAGGGCCACGTTGTCCCACACGAGCTTGGTGACCAGGTCGGGCAGTTCGAGCAGCCAGCCATTGTTGGCAAACGAGCCGTCGAGCAGTTTGCTGTCGAGCCGGAAGGCGACCTCGATTTCGCTGTCGGGCGGCAAAGGCGGCAGGGCGACGGCACCGGCAGGCGCGCTGGTCGTCGCATATCCCGAACCGGGCAGGAAGCCGTCGTGGACGACTTTGCGCCATGCCTCCTCGAAGTTGCCCGAAAGCTGGCCACGCCACGTTTCGCGCACCAGATCATAACCGCTCACGTCCGTGCCTTCGGCGAGCAGGTTGAGGATCTCGATTTCAGAGTGGAGATCGTTGCGCTCCTGCCCGTTCTCGGTCTTGAGGTTGAGCGGGGCGATGATGGGCTGGATGACCGACAGCGTGCCATCGTAAGCGCGCCCATCGCCCCACGCTTCGAGGTAGTGCGTGCGCGGCAGGTGCCACGTGCAGCGCTGCGCTGTTTCGTCCAGGTGGTCGCCCACGTGGATCGAATTGCGCACGCGGCTGAGCGCCTCGGCAAAATTGAACGCGCCCGGCGCGCTGTACACCGGGTTGACGCCGAGTAGCAACAGGTTCTGCACCTGCCCGGCCTGCATGGCCCGCACAAGGGCAGCCATCTCGACAGCCTGTGGCGACATTGGCGCTTCGCCCGTGTCGAAGTACGTGGCGATGGTGCTGCCCAGCGCGGCATTGAGAGCGTGCGCGAGGGCGTGCACTTCGGGCGGCTGCGTGGCACCGGCCAGCACGACGCCCCGGCTACCAGCAGCCTGCAAGTCGGCAGCCATCGCGTCCAGGTGCAACCGCTCGCGCTCACCCAGATTTACTGGCGCAGCCGTGGCACCCACGCCCAGCTTGGCAGCGAGGGCGGCGGCAAAGGTGCCGATGCTGCTGGCGCGCATCCGCAGGCGGTGGTCGGCCATGCCGCCCGTCGTCGAGTGCGTGCTTTCGACGACGTAGAGGCGGCTCATCTGCCCACTCTCGGGGCGACGGCTCTGCCCGAACGTGCGGCTGTGGAAAAGCTCGTTGGGATCGGTCGCCCCCAGGAAGTCGGCGTCCAGGCTGACGATGGTCTGCGCCTGGCTGAAGTCGTACTGCGCGCGGAGCGGGCGCCCCCCGGCAAGCTGCGCGCCCATCGCTGAGTAATCATCCCCTTCGGCGCGGTAAGTGACCCACCGGCTGCCGGGAAAGCGCGCCAGCAGCCGCTCGCGCAGCCGCGCCAGGGTGGGCGACGCGTTGGGCTCGGCCAGCACTACGAAGGGCCCCTGAAGGCCGGCCGCGTACGTCACGAAATCTGCCCACCGCTTCATGTCCTGCCCCTGCACGACCACGCGCGAACGGTCAGGGTCGTAGAGGTTGAGAATCGAAGCCTGCTCGTGCAGCCCAGACGCGCCCAGCGAGGCCGGATGCTCCGGGTTGCCCTCGATTTTGGTGGGACGCCCCTCGTGGCTTTCGGCCAGCACGGCGCGCACGTGGCCGCGGTGCGGCATCGCCGTCGCGTAGAAGCGCGTCACGCCTTCGATCACCTCTTCCGGCTTCCGCGTGTAGGGCAGGATGAGTTCCTGCGGGCGGCGGCACGCCGTCAGGCCGAGCAGCGCGGCCGACGCTCCGGCCATCTGCATGAACTGGCGCCGGTTGGCCTGCGAGGGGGCGTCGAGCGCGCCGGGCGCGAACTCGGCGGCATGGTGCGCCTGAAACGCGGCACTGTTGTGGAGTTGCTCCGAGCTACGCCAGTGGCGCGGCGCGTTGCGCTCCGGGCGCTCATCTCCGAGGATGGGGAGTTCGATCATGTGCGGGAAAAGGCGAGAAAGACGCCGCAGCGGCGGCGCCCCGTCGGGTTCGCGACTCAATCAGTAGTGACAGGCCGAGCAGTTCGTGGGCGGCTGGACGCCCTCGGCCCGCACGCGCGCCAGGTTGCGCTCGACGAAGTCGGCGGGCTGCACGTAGCCCATCGTCGTGATCTCTTCCTGCGGGCGCAGATAGAGCTCGGGCTGGCGGTGGCACTCCAGGCACCAGCCCATCGAAAGCGACGACACCTGCTGCACCACCTCCATCTCGTCGATGCGCCCGTGGCACGTTTCGCAACCCACGCCATTGTTGACGTGGATGGCGTGCGAAAAGTGCGCGTAGTCAGGCAGGTGGTGCACCTTTACCCACTCGATGGGGCGGCCCGTGGCCCAGCTTTCGCGCACGGGGAGCAACTTGAGCGACTGCGTCTTGACCTGGTTGTGGCAGTTCATGCATGTCTGCGTCGGCGGCACGTTGGCGTGCGCGCTTACTTCCACCCAGTTGTGGCAGTAGCGGCAATCCATGCCCAGTTGCCCGGCGTGCAGGCGGTGGCTGTATTCGACTGGCTGCTCCGGCGCGTAGCCCACATCCGTGAACTCGGGCGAGAAGTAATACCAGACGGCGAGGAGAAGTACGATGCTGCCAATACCCAAACCGACGAGAGAAACGATCGGAAGGGTGTTGGCCTTTCGCGGGAATAGCTGTGCCATGCGTGGGTCGTCCTGTGGGCGACGGGGGTGAGCGCGGGCAGGAAAGGTAAGGGAGACGCGTGGGGGCGCGTTTCGACCGGCTTGAAGATAGGGTAAAACGCCAGAGCGCGGGATGTGAAGGTATAACTCGGCTGTGGACTCTGTTTATACCGAGTCCACATAGAGCCTGCTCATCTGCTTGCTGCGACGGTTGAAACGTAGCGTCAGCCCGACGGCAGCGGCGGCAAGCCCCAGCACCAGCCCCCACCACAGGCCCGGCGCGCCCCACCCCAGCCGGAAGCCCATCACCCACGCACCGGTGAGGCCCACGCCCCAGTACGTGGCCAGCCCGATGAGCATGGGCACGCGGGTGTCTTTGAGTCCGCGCAACGCGCCTGCCGCCGCGGCCTGCACGCCGTCGAACACCTGGAAAGCGCCCGCTACGCCCAGCAACACGATGCCCAGTTCGATGACGGGGCGGTTGACGGCCTCCGTGCCGTCGAGAAAGAGGCCGATGAGCGCGCGCGGGATGGTCAGGAAAACGACGGCTGTGCCGCACATGAACAGGAGCGCGAGCGCGATGGCCGTCCAGCCTGCCAGGCGCGCCCCGGCCGGATTGCCCGCGCCCACGGCCTGCCCCACGCGCACCGAGCCCGCCAGCCCCACCGAGAGCGGTACCATGAAGGTGAAGGCCGCGCACTGGAGTGCGATCTGATGCGCGGCCAGCGGCAGCGCGCCCAGTGCGCCCGCCATGAGCGCCGTGGCCATGAACAGGCCCGACTCAATGCCGAACTGCACGCCGATAGGCCAGCCGATGCGAAACAGCTCGCGGAAATAGGCCGGGTCGGGGCGGCGCAGGCGGCGGAACACGTGGTAGCGCCGGAAAACGGGCTGCGCCTGTGTAAAAAGCGCCAGCGCGACGAAGAGATACCAGAACGACGTCGTCGTAGCCCAACCCACGCCCACAGCCCCCATTTCCGGCAGCCCGTAACGCCCGTGGATGTAGGTGTCGTTGGCCAGAATGTTGACGCCGACGGCGGTAAGGGCGATGATCGTGACGGGCGTAGGCCGCTCCAGCCCCTCGACGAACGAGCGCAGCACGCCGAAGCCCAGAAACGGCAACAGGCCCCACGCAACAGCCCTGAGGTAACCACCCGCGATCTCCTGCACCGCCGGATCTTGCCCCGTCAGCGCAAGCAGGGGCTCGATAAACTGGAGAAACACGAAGCACGGAACAGCCAACACGAGTGCCATCCACAGGCCCTGCCGCGTCGAGCGCGTCACGCTCTCGGGGTCGCCCGCGCCAGCGGCCTGCGACACCATCGGCCCCACGGCCAGAACCACACCCAGGCACACCAGCGCGGTCGTAAAAAACACCGAACTGCCGAGCGCCACGCCCGCCAGCGCGGTCGGCCCGAGTTGCCCCACCATGATGGTGTCCACCAGCCCGTTGGAGATCTGCGCGAGCTGCGACAGCACGATGGGGCCGGCCAGCAAAAGCATGGCGCGGACTTCGCGAAACACGTCGGCGCGGGGCATAAGAGATTCGGGTGCAGCGCGAGAAAATAGCCGCCCGTTTCCCTGTCCACCGCCAAGCCTCCGGGAAGAGTACCCCGCCCGAAAATCAGCCCTCCATCCGTTCCAGATAGCGGCTGAACACCCAGCCCTGGAGGTCGGCATGTCCGTCGAGCGGCTTGGTCACGTCCACGAACGACCAGTCGCCGCGCGTCTCGA
>CBDUBO010000169.1:0-5669 GCA_965365405.1 uncultured Rhodothermales bacterium
GGGGCGGGCAGGGCCGCGCCGCCGTGATCGACCGCCCGCGCCTTCAGAGCATCGTCACCGAAGCGGGGCGGATCGCGCACGATCTGTGGCCGGGGCACGGCGGTCGGGTGAAAAGCTGGGAGAAGGCGCCCCCGTACAGGTGGCTGTGGTGAGTTCCATCGCGCCCGCCTTCCAGGACGCGCGGCTGTCCTCGCTGGGCGTGGCGCTCTCGCGGGCGGCGGCCCCGGCCCTGAAGCGCCACGAACGGCTCGAAATGCTCGACGAGGCCCTGGGCGCAGCGCTCTATCCGTTCAGCCTGGCCTACCCCATCGCCGCGCTCGACGGCAGGCCCGGCACCTACACCCTCGTGGACGCGCGCACCTACGAGCAGGCGCCGCTCGACGCTCTCCCGCCCGAAGTGGCAGCGTGGGGATTGGTGGACCCGGGGGCCGAACGCGTCAGCGTGGCGCGCTGCCGCGTGCTCCAGCGCCGCGCCGACCGCGCCCTGGCGCACCTGCGCACGCGCGGCTTCGGCGCCCTCCAGTCGTTCCGCTACCTCGACCACCAGGACCTCCCCGCTGCCCTCGAAGCCGCCGACCCGGCACACCGCGCCACCATCCAGTACCTCGTCACCGAAAACCGGCGCGTGATGAACTTCGTGCGCGCCGTGCGTGGTAAGGACGCCCAGATGATGGGGGCCATCCTGCTGACCAGCTTCCACGCCCGCCGCGAGTGGGAAGGCACGCGCCAGACCGAGGATGCCACTGTCGCAGTCATCGAGGAGATGGCGCTCGAAGGGATGCTGGGCGCGTCGCTTACCGGACACGGCCGCTCGGTGCTGGTGCTGGGCCAGCCCGCCTCGCTCCCGCTCGCGCTCGACCGCATCGCGCAGACCGTCGCCGAGCAGGCCGCCCACCCCGTCGAGACGATGTTGCTGTAGGAGGAAGGGGACTGGGGACATGGGGCTGGGGACTGGTCGAGGGGAGGGGAAAATGGTCAATGGGGCATGGTCAATCGCCAATAGTCAACGGGACAGACCGTAGGGACGCAATGAATTGCGCCCTGTCCTCATGCCCTCTGCTGCCGTGGCACGCCCTCCGCGCCGCGAGTTGCAGCAGAAGGACCCGCAAGGGGAGCGCGATTGCGTTTCTTCCGTTGCCCGCCGCTGACCCTTCCTCCTCCGCATTCTCCAATCGCCCTCTCTCCATGAACCCTTCGTCCTCCCAAACCTTCGACCTTTCCGCCGTCAACGAGCGCATCCAGCAGGAGAGCGGCTTCGTCGAGCCGCTGCTGGCCGAGGTGGGGCGCGTCGTCGTGGGGCAGCGCTACATGGTCGAGCGGCTGCTCATCGGCCTGCTCGCCGGCGGCCACGTGCTGCTCGAAGGGGTGCCCGGCCTGGCCAAAACGCTGACCGTTTCGACCCTCGCCGGCGCCATCGGCACGCGCTTCCAGCGCATTCAGTTCACCCCCGACCTGCTGCCTGCCGACCTGCTGGGCACGCTCGTGTACAACCAGAAAGAAGCCAACTTCTTTATCAAGAAAGGCCCCATCTTCGCCAACATCATCCTGGCCGACGAGGTGAACCGCTCGCCCGCCAAGGTGCAGAGCGCGCTGCTCGAAGCCATGCAGGAGCGGCAGGTGACCATCGGGGAGACGACGTTCAAGCTCGAAGAACCCTTTCTCGTGCTTGCCACCCAGAACCCCGTTGAACAGGAGGGCACCTACCCGCTGCCCGAAGCGCAGGTGGACCGCTTCATGATGAAGCTCAAGGTGGGCTACCCCACGCGCGACGAGGAACTGGAGATCATGCGGCGCATGGCGCGCACGGGCAACGCGCCCGCGGCGCAGCCCGTCGTGACGCCCGCGCAGATCCTGGCCGCGCGCCGCGTGCTCAACGCCCTCTACATGGACGAGCGCGTCGAGGGCTACATCGTAGACCTTGTGATGGCTTCGCGGCAGCCGGCGCGCTACCGGCTCGCGCCCATCGCGCCGCTCATCGCCTACGGCGCGTCGCCGCGCGCCTCCATCAGCCTCAACCTGGCCGCGCGCGCCCACGCCTTTTTGCAGCACCGCGCCTACGTGACCCCCGAGGACGTGCGCTCGGTCGCGCTCGACGTGCTCCGCCACCGCGTCGCGCTCACCTACGAAGCCGAGGCCGAAGAAGTCACCTCCGACGCCCTCGTGCAGCGCCTGCTCGACACCGTCGAGGTTCCTTAATGATCAATGGTTAATTCGGCAATGGGCAAGTGTAAATGAAAGGAAGATTCTGTGCCCACATTGCTCATTGCCGAATTGCCTCATTGCCGAATCGCTCATTCATTATGCCCCAGAAACAACTCGTCATCCAGAAGGAATTCGTTCCGCTTGGTTTCATGATCGAGCAGCTCCGCGAAAGCGTTGGCCTCGACACCGAGCTGCTCAACCCCGTCGAGGGGTGGCAGGAGCGCCGCATCGTCGAGCGCAACATCCACCGGCCGGGACTGGTGCTGGCTGGTTACACCGACCTGTTCCAGGCCCAGCGCGTGCAGATTCTGGGCAATACCGAGACGCGTTTTCTGCTGAACATGGACGAGGCCACCCGCGCCCGCGCCTTCGGCACGCTGCTCAGCTACGACCTGCCGTGCATCGTGCTGACGGCGGAAAACGACCTGCCCCCCGACATGCTGGCGCAGGCTACCGCGCGCGGCGTCCCCGTTTTCCGTTCCCCCGCCCCCACGACGCGCTTCATGTCGCAACTGGGCGACTTTCTCGAAGACCAGTTCGCGCAGCAGACGACGGTGCATGGCTCGCTGGTGGACGTGTACGGCGTGGGCCTGCTGCTGGTGGGGCGCGCGGGCATCGGCAAAAGCGAGATCGCGCTCGACCTGGTGGAGCGGGGCCACCGCCTCGTGGCCGACGACGTGGTGATTGTCACGCGCAAGCACAACGTGCTCATGGGCGCGGGCACCGACCTGGTGCAACACTTCATGGAGATCCGCGGCCTGGGCATCATAGACGCCCGCGCCATGTTCGGCATCCGCGCCATCCGCTTTCAGAAGCGCGTCGAGGTCGTCGTCAACCTTCAGATCTGGGACGAGGACGAAGAATACACGCGCATTTCGATGGTGGACGAAACGCGCGACATCCTCGACGTGGCGCTCCCGCTCGTCAAGCTGCCCGTGACGCCGGGCAAAAACGTGACGGTTATCTGCGAAGTGATCGCCATGAACTACCTGCTGCAGCACTACGGCTACGATCCCGCGCAGGTCTTCTCGGAACGCCTGGCCGCGCGAATGCAGAACAAGGGCGAAGGCCCCCGCCGCAACACCGAGTATTTCGAGAATGACTACGAGTAGGGAAGGGGAAGGGCGATCGGGAGAGAGAATGGGCAATGGGCGATGAGCAATTCGGCAATGGGCACTGATCACAACCGTAGCGACACGGCGTGGGGGCGCAATTCATTGCACCCTCTATCAGCACCACCAGAGCCCATGCCCTGGTAGCGCAGGGCGCGCCGCAGCACGCCCCTACTGTCTTCCCATTGACCCCCGCCCACTGCCGAATTGCCTATTGACCATTCTCTCTCCCATTTAAGCCCAAGTGCAAATGTGCCGAAGATTTAGGAGGAGATCATCAGCCCTTCACGGCGATGGTTGACACGCTTTACCCCTTCGTCTAAATTGACCAGGCTTTGTTACGGGGTCGTTATCGAAGCGGCCCGCCCCAGTCAGCTTTCCCACCTGCTGACCTAACCGCCACCCGTCTGAATCGCACAGCGCCTCGGCGCTGTTGCCGAAATACCCGTCCCGATGGCCCGTAACCGGTATTATTACTACGACCACGAGAGCTGCACGTTTGTCGAGGCGCGTCCGCGCCGCACGCGCTACGTTGTTCACGCGACCCTCGTCGGCGTCGTCGCGCTGCTGCTCTCGGCAGCTTTTACCTGGAGCTTCGACCGCATGACGCAGACGCCGGAGGAGATTGCCCTCCAGGCCGAGCGCACGGCACTGCAGCAGCAGCTGGCGCTGGCGCGGCTCAAGATGCAGCGGTTTTCCGACCAGCTTGCCAAGCTCAGCGAAACCGACGAGCAGGTGTACCGCACCCTCCTCGAAGCCGAGCCCATCCCCGAGCAGACGCGCCGCGTGGGCGTGGGCGGGGCCGACGCCTACGAGCGCTTCGATGGCTACACGCCCCAAACGGCCAGCCTGCTGCGGCAGTCGTCCCAGTTGATGGATCAACTGGAGCGGCAGATTTCGCTCCAGAACGCTTCCTACCGCGAACTGGCCCTCCTGGCCGAGGAGCGTAGCGAGATGCTGGCGCAGCTTCCGGCGCTGATGCCTGCCACGGGGCGCATCGTCTCGGGCTACGGGATGCGCCGCCACCCGGTGCTGCATATGCAGAAGATGCACACCGGCATCGACATCCTGGTGCGGCAGGGCACACCCGTCTTTGCTGCCGGCGACGGCATCGTCAGGACGGTTCAGTACAGCTCCACCTACGGGAATTACGTCGAGGTCGAGCATCCTGAAGCGGGCTATACGTCCCTCTACGCGCACCTGTCGGCTTTTGCAGGCGGGCTCAAGGTAGGCAAAAGGGTCAAGCGCGGCGAACAGATCGCGCTCAGCGGCAACACGGGCCGCTCGACGGGCCCGCACCTGCACTACGAAGTGCGGGGCGAGCAGGGGCAGGCCCTCGATCCGGTCGAGTTCATCGCGCCGACGCTCACGCCGCAGCAGTACCGCGCGCTGCGCGCCGAGGCCGACGCCGCCCAGGCACCGCTGTCGCTGCACTGAGCAGTGCGCATTCTTCACACGGGCCGGTTTGCTGCTGAGCAAATCGGCCTTTTTTTGCGGAAACCCGCCCCTGCGGCTGCCGTAGGGGGCGCTTGCTTTTCAGGCAGGCAAACCCTATCGTCCACGCCTGCGCTTTTCCGCACCTAACGTCTGCCGCGTCATGTACTGGACTCTGGAACTGGCCTCCTACCTCGAAGACGCCCCGTGGCCTGCCACGAAGGACGAACTGATCGACTATGCGGAACGAACGGGTGCGCCGCACGAGGTGGTCGAGAACCTGAGCGCCATCGAGGACGACGGTGAGCCTTACGAAAGCATCGAGGAGATCTGGCCCGACTACCCCTCCGGCGACGACGACTTCTATTTCGAAGAAGAGTAGTCCGCGGCGCGCGGTGCGCCGCCTGGTGGCCTGGCTGGTGCTGGCCTGGATTGCGCTTCCCGCCGGGGCCCAACCGACCCCTCCGGCCGAGGACGATTCGCTCCGCGTGGCCGCCGTTCGTTTCGAGGGCAGCCCGCTCTACACGAGCGAGACGCTCGCGCTGCTGGTGCGCACGCGGGCCAACCGCCGTTTCCTGGGCGTTCCCGGCCTGAACTGGTGGCTCTGGCTCCACCGCGCGGGCACGTCCGGAAGGCTGGGTCGGCTGGGGACGGCGCTGGCTGACCTGGGCGAACCGCCCGCCTACGTGGACGCCGTGACGCTGGCCGCCGATGCCGTCCGGCTGGCAGAACTCCACCGGCAGGAGGGCTATCGGCAGGCCGACGTGGCCGTGGAAGTGGACACGCTGGGGCGTAACCAGCTCGACGTCACGTTCCGCATTGCGCCGGGCCCGGCCACGTACCTGCGCCGCGTCGCCTACGATGTTGCTGCTGCTGGCGGTTGGGCCGCGCTCAGCGCTGAGGAAGCCACGCGCCTGGCGC
>CBDUBO010000170.1:0-5668 GCA_965365405.1 uncultured Rhodothermales bacterium
GCGTGGTGGTGACGTGCCAGGACGAGCGCAGCCAGCACAAGAACAAGGACAAGGCCATGCGCTTTTTGCGCGCCCGTCTCTACGAAGCCGAGCAGGAACGCCAGCGCGCCGAGCGCGACGCCGTCCGCCGCGAGATGGTGTCCACGGGCGACCGATCGGCCAAAATCCGCACCTACAACTTCCCGCAGGATCGGGTAACGGACCACCGCCTCGAAGGCGACAGCAAGAACCATCCGCTGCGCAGCGTGCTCGAAGGGGACCTGCTGCCCATCATCGAGGCGCTGCGCGCCCAGGAGCACGCCGAAAAGCTGGGGCAGGGAAGCTGAGGCGATGGCGTAGCGCGGCTGTTGGTGTAGCAGTGTAGCCGGGGGACGGGCGCCTGCGCTTGGGCAAGACGATCCCCAAACCGCAACCTTCGACGTATCTGCTACGTCTGCGCGGGAGGTTTGTGCAGCCCGGCGCGCCGCTGAACTTCACCTCGCTACCCCACATCCCCGCCACCCGATGCAGCCGCTCCTGTCCCTTCTCAAACCTGCCGATTATGCCTTTCTCGTAGGCCTGCTGGGCAGTCCGCTCAACCTCAACGACGATGCGGCGCTGAAGGCCGACCTGCGGCGCTTCGAGGAGACGGGCAGCGTGGAGGCACGCACCGCCCTCGACGCCCGGCTCGAAAAAACCATTCGCTACCTCGGCAGCGCCGATCTGGCGTACTGGCTGCGCGAGGCTACGGGCCAGCAGCCCGGGGTGGGCTTCGACGAGATCGTGCGCGACGTGGCGAGGGCGCTGAAGGTGGACGTGCCGCGCACGGGCACGCTGCGCGAGCGCGTCGAGGCCGTCACGGAGGCACACGTGGCCCGCACCTTCGACGAGATGCCGCCCGACAAACAGCGCCAGCTGCTGCTGGAACTGGGGGTCGAGGAACAGCAGGTGATGCGTTTTCTGCGTACCTCGGCGGGTGTGTTTGCCTTTCCCGTGCTCGTGCAGGCCTTCGATGCCTTCGTGATTCAGGGCCTGCTCAAAAGCGTCGTTTTCGGCACGATTGCCAAGCTTATCGGGCGGCGGCTATCGGAGGGGCTCTTCACCATGCTCGCTGCCCGCTTCCCGTGGTGGCTGCGCTTCGTCGGGCCCGCCGCCTGGACGCTCTCGCTGGGGTGGACCGTGCTCGACCTTCAGGGCCCCGCGCTCCGCAAAACCGCTCCCGTCGTGCTCTACCTCGGACTGGTCAGCCACCGCGAACGGGCGGGCGAGGCCGCGGGGTTGCTGCCGGAAAGCGTCTCGCAGCGCGTCCAGTAGCGCCTCGGCGTTGGCGGCGGGCAGGTCGTAGATACTGGGGCCGCCCAGTTCGGAAGCGCCGGCGGTATCGACGCTGAGGGTGACGAGCCCCAGCCGCCGCTGAAAGACAGTCGCGTCCACGCTGAAGGCCTGCGTCCTGCTCACGGGCACCGCCCACACGGTGCGCCACAGCGCGCCCCGTTGCACCACGAGGGCCGTTCCGTCGAAGTGGTAGCGGTGCGCGCGGTACTGGGCCCACGCCAGCCACACGAGCAGCGGGGCCAGTAGCAGGCCCCACAGCGCCTCCGGCCACCAGAAGGCTGGCCCGCCTGCTGCAACGGCGAGGGCAAAAAGCATCCGCAGGGCCGTGCGGCGGAAATGGAGGGGCGAGACGGGCGTGAGCCCGGCCGGCGGGCGGTAGCCGAAAACCTCCGCTGCCAGCGTGAGCGCCGCCGGCTCGGGCGCGAAGGGCACGACGGGGGCCGCGCCCCGCGCCTGCTCATCGAGCCCCATCGTCTGGGCCGACAGGCGGGTGTAGCGCCAGCGCCGCATGATCGGGTTCTGCCTGAACACGAGCGCCTGCACCTTTCGGAGCGGAATGGTGCGCTCGAAGCGCCCCAGCAGGCCCCGCACGGTGTGGAGTTTGTCCACTCCCTCGCGCGCGAGCGTGTAGCCGTGGTAGCTGTTCACCGTCGTGGCAATGCCGGCCAGCCACGACAGCGCGAGCGCGATCACGAGCGTGAGCAGGGCCGTCGCGGCAGGCGACTGTGGCAGGTAGTCGGCGTAGGCAGCGTAGCGCTGCTGGAGAAAGAAGTCAACGATGTCGTCGGGCTGGATGTCGAGCCATTGCAGCGCCGAGAACGCGAGGGCGATGTACACGAGCGAGAAGCGCATCATGCCCTGGCGCGCGAGCAGGGCAGGCGTGAGGCGGAACAGCACGGCGGTCGGGGCCGCCAGTGCGGCTGCGCCCGGCGCGGCTGCGGGGGCTTCTGCCGGGGCTGCTGCACCGGGCGCCGCACCGCGCTGGAACTGCCGGATGGTTTCGCGCAGGTGGTGCGCTTCCTGGAGCGAGACGTATTCGAGCGTGCCCTCTGCCCCGGCCCCGCCCGCCGTCATGAGCAGCACGCGCGCCGTGCCGAAGGCGCGGGCCAGCAGGGGCTGGAGAATCTCGACGCGCTGGATGCGCTCGATGGGGATGTTACGCGTCTGCTGCGAAAAGACGCCGCTGCGCAGTACGATCTCGCGGCTGGTGACGCGGTAGCGAAAGCGCGTGTACTGCGCCACCAGAAGCGGCACCAGAAATACGCCGAAGCCGATGGTGAGCACAAGCGACGCAATGGCGGTGGCCCGCCCCGACGTGCTGAGCGCGATGGGCAGAAACAGCACCAGCAGTTGGGGCAGACTCCTCAGCGCCCGGTGCGCGAGCGTGAACGGGTGCAGCCGCTGCCAGTCTCCGGAAAGAGGCGCTTCCATCACAGCGCGTCGTCGGCCACGTAGGCCTTCATGCGGTCGCGCAGGCCTTCAGCAACCGTGTGCGGCAGGCCGGGCACGGTAACGGTGCTGTGGCGCGTGCCGGCGGTGTGGACGATGAGCTTGCCCAGGTCGAACTCTTTCTCCAGGATGTTCTGCGACACGTCTATGTGTTGCAGCCGCACCAGGGGCACGACGGTGCGGACGTGATTGAGCACGCCGCGCGCCACGTGCAGTTCGTCGTCGAACAGGGCGTAGCCCCAGGCGCGATAGCGCAGGCGCGGCACTGCCCACAGGTAGAGCGCCGCCAGCAGCAGCGCTGTCAGCGTCGGCACGCCGGTGGGTAGCCAGCCGTCGCGGAAAAGGTGCACTACGTCGTACGCCGCCGCACCCAGCACGAGCAGCCCCCACCACAGCCCGCTGCCGATGCGCCAGACGGTGCGGACGGACGGATGAAGGGGTTCGAGCGGGGAGGAGGGCTGCATGGGGTGGAAGAGTTGGGCTCGCAGAATTCGCCTTCGGAACCGGCGCGGCGCTGGCGGGGCGCGCGCCCACCGCCGGGCGCGGCAAACACCGCGCGCTCAGCGCGATCCGCACCGCTCCTGGAGAAAGCGCACCACGCGGTCGCGGTACGCGGGGCCGTGAGCGGGGTTCGTGAAGAGGTGGACGTGCGTCGCGCCCGCAAACGTGTCCACTTCGACCGCCCGGCTCATAGTGGCGCGCTGGCCGGCCAGGAGGGCGTACGGTGTCGCTGCGTCGGCGGTGCCGTGCAGGATCAGAGTGGGGGCGGCCACCGTGTCCAGCAGCACGTCCAGGCGCATATCGTCCAGCCGCCCGCCAATGGTCTGGTCGAAGCCCCACAGCGCGCTGGCCACCAGGGGCGTGGGGATACCATCCTGCGCGCCCCTGTTTTCTATTACGCCGCGCACGTCCGGCAGCGGGCTGTCGAACACCATGCAGCCCAGCCCTACGCCCGATGCGGCCAGCCGACGGCGCAGCGCGGGGTCGCCCTGGGCAAGCGCCATGGCCATCGCCCCCATCGAAAAGGCATAGACGATGGCGGTGTCCACGCCGTGCTGCCGGTGCAGGTGCTCCAGCGTACTCAGCACGTCCTCGGCGTACGCCCAGCCCATCGCGGTGGGGCCAGGGTCGGAGAGGCCCGCGTTGCGCAGGTCGGGTAGAAAAACGTGGTAGCCCGCGTCTAACCCGGCCTGTCGCAGCAGGGGCAGGTATTTCATAGGCTTGAGCCGGTTGGAGCCTCGTCCGTGGACGAATACGACGGCCCGGCGGCTTGCCGTGTCGGCAGCGGGCACGAACCAGCCGCGGAGCGTCAGTCCCTCTGGCTCCGTCACGAACCGCTCCTCGCGGTAGCGGGGAAAGCCGAAGGCGGCAGGGGTGCGCCCCCCGTTCAACTCGAACTCGGCCGCCAGCGCGGAATCGCTGAACGGCGCGTCGAGCGTGACCGGCTCGAAGGTGCGGATCTGCCGGACAAAATGCGCTGTGGCCCCGGCGAAGCCGAGCACGGCGAGCACGACGACGGCGAGCAGGACGGCGAAGAAGCGGCGCATGGCAGGGCGGGAAGCAACGCGGGAAAGGTACGGGCTTAGGCGGGGCGGATACCGGCAGGTTGCTGCTGCCTCCCGGAGCAGAAAATCACATTGCGGATGTAACGGCGCGGCGACGATCCCGCCCCGTGATGGATCGCGTAGGGGAAGCGGCGTTCCTTCGCCTGCACCCACCCGCCGCTCATGGAAACGCCCGTTCTGCCTGCCCCCACCGACCTCGCCAGCGCCTATCACACCGTCCGGCAGTTCACCGAAAGCCTGTGCACGTCGCTCGAAAAGGAGGACTTCGTCGTCCAGACGATGGAGGATGTGTCGCCGACGAAGTGGCACCTGGCCCACACGACGTGGTTCTGGGAAACGTTTCTACTCACACCGCACCTGGAAGGCTACCAGCCTTTCCATCCGCGCTACGCGTACCTGTTCAACTCGTACTACGTGCAGGCCGGCGAGCGGCACTGCCGCGACAAGCGGGGCTACCTGTCGCGCCCGACGGTCGAGGAGGTGTTCGCCTATCGTGGCTACGTGGACAGGCACATGGCGCGGCTGCTCGAAGCGGCGGCGGGAGAGCAGGCTGGAAGGCTGGCCCCGCTTGTCGAGATCGGCCTCCACCACGAGCAGCAGCACCAGGAACTGCTCCTGACGGACATCAAGCACGTGCTTTCCGTCAACCCGCTGCGGCCCGTTTTCCGCGACCCCCTCCCGCGCCCTGAGGGGGCGATTCCGCCGCTGCGCTGGATCGCCTTCGACGAGGGGATTTACGAGATCGGGCACGATGCTTCAGGTGGCGGCGAAGAGGCGGACAGCGCATTTTCGTTCGACAACGAGTCGCCCCGGCACCGCGTCTATCTCCAGTCTTTCAAACTCGCCTCGCGCCTCGTCACGTGCGGCGAGTACCTCGACTTCATCCGCGACGGCGGCTACGAGCGGCCCGAACTGTGGCTCTCGATGGGCTGGGCCGAGGTGCTGGCGCGCGGCTGGAAAGAGCCGTTCTACTGGGAGCCAGACGGCGCGGGCGGCTACGTCCACTTTACCCTGGGGGGCGAGCGGCCCGTAGATCTGGACGAGCCCGTGTGCCACCTGTCCTACTTCGAGGCTGATGCGTACGCCCGCTGGGCCGGTGCGCGCCTGCCCACTGAGGCCGAGTGGGAAGTGGCCGCGCAGGCGGTGAGCTTGGAGGGCCAGTACGTGGACGCGGGCTATCTCCACCCCGTGCGGGCCAGGGGCGAGGGGCTGGTGCAGATGTTCGGCGAAGTGTGGCAGTGGACGCGCTCGCAGTACGAACCGTATCCGGGCTACGCCCCCGCGCCGGGCGCGCTGGGCGAGTACAACGGCAAGTTCATGTGCAACCAGTTCGTGCTGCG
>CBDUBO010000171.1:0-5666 GCA_965365405.1 uncultured Rhodothermales bacterium
AGACGCTCGCGCTCCAGCCGCAGGGCGGCGACGCCTACGCCGCTGGCCTGCCCATTCCCGCCGCGCCCTCCACCATCACCTACTTTATCGAGGCGCGCGACGCGCAGAACCGTGCCACGCGCCTGCCGGCTTCGCCGTCCGGCGTCTTCACGTTCACGACCGGTCCGGACGCCCAGCCGCCTGCCCTCGCGCACACGGCCCGCGAGCAGATTCCGCTGGCCGCCTGGCCCGCCGAAATAACGGCCACGGCGACCGACAACCTGGGTGTGGACACCGTCGAGGTGGTGTACGAGTGGACAGACGCCGGGGGCACGCCGCAGGGCAGTGGCCGTTTCGGGCTGGTGCGCGAGGGGGAAGGCCTGTACCGAGGCGCGTGGCCCATCGCAGCCGCAGCGCTGGAAGTGGGCAGCCGCATTTTCTACCACGTCGAGGCGCGCGACGTGGCCCAGCAGGCCAACACGACGCGGTTGCCGCTGGCCAACCTGTTCGAAATCGAGATCGTGGCGCGGGGCGTGCTGGTGTCGTTCAGCTTCGAGGGCGAGGCGGCTGGCGTGACGGCGACGGGCGCGTGGGAACGCGGTGCGCCGCACTTCGGGCTGCAGGCGGCGCACAGCGGAGGCGCCGCGTGGATGACGGGCGTGGCCCAGGCCTATCCCGCCGAGCGCTCCGTTTCCTATCTCAATCTGCCCCCGCTCGACCTGCGTGGCGACGCGCCCCTGCTGGTGTTCTGGCACTGGTACGACACCGAGCGGGGCGGCTCGTGCGCCGGCTTCTGCGACGGCGGCAGGGTGGAGGTCTCGACCGACGAGGGCACGACGTGGCAGGCGACAGCCCCGCTGGAGAGTTATCCGGGCCGTGTAGGTGCTGCCACGGGCACGCCGCTGGCCGGCCAGCAGGCATGGGGCGGTTACTCATACGGCTGGCAGCGTGCCACCGTACCCCTCCCCGACACGTCCGGCGTGCGCGTCCGTTTTGCCTTCGCCACCGACGCGGGCAACGTCGAGGCGAGCCGCTACGGCTATGCCGGCTGGGCCGTTGACGACGTGCAGGTTACGACGCTCCTACCGGACGACCTGCTTCCGCCACTCGTCGAGGGCGTGCCCGCAAGCACGGTGCAGCCCGCCGGCACGATGCCCGCGCCCTTCACCGTCGAGGTGCGGGACGAAACCGGCGTCGTCCGCGTCGAGGTGCGCTACACGTTTGAGACGGCCTCCGGCACCCTGCGCGATACGCTACGGCTGGAGCAGGCTCCGGACGGTGGGACGCGCTTCAGCGGCACGCCGGTGCTGCCGCAGCCGCCCGCCGCTGGCGACGCGCTTTTCTATACCCTCTACGCCGAGGACGCGGCGGGCAACGGCGTCACGTATCCCGAAACGGGCGCGTTAGAGGTACATTTTCGCCTCCTCGCCCAGGCCGACGTGCTCGGCGGCGCACGCGCGACCGGGCAGTGGCGGCAATCCGCCGGGCGGTGGGCCGTCGTGGCGGCAGGCGAGGCAGCATCCCGCTCGGCCCTCGTGCTCACCCCTGCCGACCTGCCCGCCAACGCCGAGACCGTCCAGCTGCGCCTGCAACACCGTTTCCGCTTCGAGGAAGGAGCCGGGGCCAACGTCAAGGCTTCCGCCGACGGGGGCCGGACGTGGCAGGTGCTCGTCCCCGAAACAGGCTACCCCGCCCGGCTGGACGCGCCCGGCCACCCGATGGACGGCGAGCGCGTTTTTGCCGGTGCCCTCGATACGCTCCGCACGGTTTTCGACCTGGCGGCCTTTGCCGGGCAGCAGCTACGGCTGCGGCTGGACGTGGGGGCGGCCCGCGCCCTCCGGCTGGGCGAGTTCTGGGTGGTGGACAGCGCCACGCGCTGGGCCGCCTCGGCGGACAGCGCGTTCGAGACGCCGCGGCGCCTGGCGCTCCATGCCGCCTTCCCCAACCCGTTTACCCATCAGACCACGATTGCCTACACGCTCGACGCGCCCTCCTCCGTGGACCTGGAGGTGTACGACGTGCTGGGCCGACGCGTAGCTGTTCTCGTAGCCGGCGAGCCGCGCGAACCCGACACGTACACCGCCACGCTCGATGGCTCCGTGCTGGCGGCGGGCGTATACGTGGTGCGGCTGCGCGCCGGCGAGCGGCAGCAGACGCGGCAGATCGTCGTGGTGCGGTAGCGGAACCGGGGCACGCGGCGCCTGTGATACGCCGCACAACCCCACCGTCATGGAACTGCAAAACGCCACCGTCGCCGTCACCGGAGCTTCGTCCGGGCTGGGCAAAGCCTTTGCCATCGCCCTCGTGAACGAAGGGGCACAGGTGTTCGGGCTGGCCCGTTCGGAGGAAAAGCTGAACACGCTGCGCGAAGCGCTGGGCGACCGCTTCGTGCCCGTCGTCTGCGACGTGCGAGAGGAGAAAAGCGTCGAAAAGGCATTTCAGACGATCCTGAAGGCGAGCGGCGGGCGGCTCGACGCGCTCGTCAACAACGCCGGGCTGGGCCAGTTCGGGCCCGTGAGCAGTCTGGAGACGGACGCGTGGGACGTGCAGATGGAAACCAACCTGCGCGGCGTTTTCCTGTGCACGCGCGCGGTCATCCCGGCGATGGAGGCGCAGAACAAACAGGCAGGCTTCGGCGGCCACATCGTCAACATCGCTTCGGTGGCCGGGCTGGTGGGCAACGCGGGCCTGTCGGCGTACAACACCACCAAGTTCGGGCTGCGTGGCTTTTCGGAGGCGCTGATGAAAGAGGTGCGCGACAGCGGCATCCGCGTTACGTGCTTCTACCCCGGCTCCATCGCCACCGAGTTCGCGCAGGTAGCCGGCACGACGGGCTCCGCCAACCCGATGCGCGCCGAAGACATCGCCGCCACCCTCGTCCACGTGCTGCGCGCGCCGGATAATTACTTGATTTCCGAGGTCGTCATGCGCCCGCTCCGGCCCAAGGGGTGAGGGCAGGGCACCCGGGCAAGCGCCCTCGCGTATTCGCCATACCCTCACGGCGCGGCTGCATCCTGCCGGGCGCGGCGCGGTTGACAGCTACACGAAAAGGGTCGCCCTGCTCGAAAGAGCCGGGCGTTTTTGTTGCAACGGAAGACTCAGGTGCGAAAGGAGTCGGCTGTTGAGGCAGACAGCCAGACCCCTGTGGAGGCCGCGTGCCTCTTGATTCCTGAACACCGCGTGCCCGTCAGGGCCGCACCTACCGTTTTCCGTTTGACGACCTTTGCTGAACTCGATCTGCGCCCCGAACTCGCGCAGACCGTAGCCGAACAGGGCTACACCACGCCTACGCCTATTCAGGCGACCCTCATTCCCGTCCTGCTCAGCGGCCGCGATGCCATCGGGCAGGCGCAGACGGGCACGGGCAAAACCGCGGCCTTCGCCCTCCCCACGCTCCAGCGGCTCACGCCGGGCGGCTCGGACGTGCAAGCCCTCGTGCTCGTCCCCACCCGCGAGCTGGCCGTGCAGGTGGCCGGCGCCATGCACACCTACGGACGCGCCATGGGCGCCCGCGTGCTGCCCGTGTACGGCGGCCAGCCCTACCAGCGCCAGATCGGACGGCTGCGCAAGGGCATCGACATCGTCGTTGGCACGCCGGGTCGCCTGATCGACCTGATGAACCAAGGCGCGCTCAACCTCGGCGGCGTCCAGACCGTCGTGCTCGACGAAGCCGACGAAATGCTCTCGATGGGCTTTGCCGACGACCTGCGCACCATCCTAAGCGCCGTGCCGGAAAGGCGGCAGACCGTGCTCCTTTCGGCGACGATGCCGCGCGAGATCAAGAGCATTGCCGAGACGTACCTCCGCAACCCGGAAGTGTGCGCCGTGGCGAGCACGCAGCGCACCGGCGCGACCATTGAGCAGCGCGCCTACCTGGTGCGTGACGCCGACCGCTTTGCGGCCCTCACGCGCCTGCTGGAGATCGAGCCCATCACGAGTGCGCTCGTGTTTGCGCACACCCGCGTGGCCACCAACGAGCTGGCCGAGCGCCTTTCCGATCTGGGCTTTGCCGCTGAGGCGCTCAACGGCGAGATGACGCAGGCCGCGCGCACCGAGACGCTCAGCCGTTTCCGCAGCGGGCGCGTCAAGCTGCTCGTCGCCACCGACGTAGCCGCGCGCGGACTCGACATCGACAACGTCTCGCACGTGTTCAACTACGACCTGCCGCGTGACCCCGAAGTGTTCGTGCACCGCGTAGGCCGTACGGGTCGGGCGGGCAAGGCAGGCGTCGCCATCGCGCTCGTGCCGCCGCACGGTCGGGGCCGCCTGCGCACCATCGAGGCGTACTCGAAGCAGACCATCACCGTCCACACGCTGCCGGGCGAAGAAGCTGTTCGCGCGCACCGCGACAACGCGGCGCTGGCACGGATGACGGAGGCGATGGAAAACCCCGAAGCGGCGCATCAGCGCGACCTGGCCGAAGCCCTCGTCGCTGCGGGCTACAGTCCGCTCGACGTGGCCGCCGCGGCCCTCGCTCTGGCCCGCGCCGACGAGATGGCGCGCCCCATCGTGCCCATCCGCGAGATGGCCGACGTGTTCTCCAAGCAGAAAGCCGCGAAGTACAGCCGGGCGGATGAAGGTACCGACGGGCCGCGTGTGCAGATCAGCCTGGCTACGGGCCACGCCGACGGCATCGGGCCGCAGCACGTGCTGGGCACGCTCGTCAACGAAGGTGGCCTGCCGCGTGGAGCCGTGGGCAAGATCAAGATCCGCGAGCGCCACACGCTCGTAGACGTGCCTGCCCGCTTTGCCGACCGCCTGCTCGACCACGGTCGCCCGCTGCGCGTGGGCAAGCAGCGCGTCGCCATCGCCCGCGCCTGAAAACGGGTCATCGCTAAAAACGAGCGGGCCGGGCCTCCTTTCTAGGAAGCCCGGCCCGCTTGCTTTACTGCGCCATGAGGCGCGTGTCTGGTTCAGGGGTTAGGGATGAGCAGGTCGAAGGAGCCCGCCGTGATCAGCGGCAGGCGCGCCTCGCGCTTGAGCACGGGCCTCTGGTAGCTCTTCTTGTCCTGGCCCGCTTCGGGCGTGTTGTCGGTATGCATTAGCGTAGGTCGTCGTTTGAAAGAGGAGGGAGCACCACGCCCGGAGCAGCCCTTGCCGCCGCTCCGGGCCTGAAGGTGCCTTAGCGCGCCACGGTGATCGTCTGCGTCAGCACGCGGCCGTCGGCTTCGAGGCGCACCACGTACAGACCAGAGGAGAACGCACTCGCGTCGAGGCGGGCCGTCTGCGCGCCTTCCGACGCGAAGCCGTCGACGAGGCGGGCCACCTCGCGTCCGAGCACGTCGTAGACGGAGAGGCGCACGGCGCTGGCCCGCTCGAGCGAGAAGCGGATCGTGGCCTGGCTGGCCGCCGGGTTGGGCTGGGGTGCGCCGAGGGCGAAGCCGGTCATCTCTTCTTGCGCCACAGCGGTGAGCGTGAAGGCCGGATCCACGTCGACCGTCGTGCAGTCGTCGGTTACGCGCAGGAAGAAGCGCACGCCGGTAGCGCTCGTGGCCGTCGTGATGGGGAAGAACACGGTGGCGGGCGAGGCGGGGCTGAAGGTGAACGTGTTGCCTGAGCGGGTGACGCCGGCGATCGTGGTGCCGCTCTCAGGGTCGGTTTCAGGGGCGCCGACGACGAGGTTGGTCATGTTGTAGAACTCGAACGTGGTGCCGCCGCGGGGCACGCTCACTTCGATGAAGGCGCGG
>CBDUBO010000172.1:0-5656 GCA_965365405.1 uncultured Rhodothermales bacterium
CGCGGCGCGGAGGCTGTAATAAATCCGTAGTGAACCGGCGGTATGGTACACCGGACGGCTTGTTTCCGGTAGTATTGAGGGCTCACCAGCACATTTATGGACGACCTCGACACCCCGATCTCACCACCGCCGGCGCGGGCCGTCGGCCCCTCGGTACCCCTCATTCCGCAGCTTCCTCCGCACGGCACCTCGATAGACCGGCTGGGGCAGCACACGCGCGGGCTCGTGGACGACGTGAAGGAGTGGGTAGACCTGCGCATCAAGCTGCTCCAGACCGAGATCGAAAATCAGTTCAGAGGCAAGATCAATGAACTGATGTTTCGGTCCATCCCGAAGCTCATCCCCATCCTGCTGACCAGCATGGGCAGCATGTTTCTGATGGTGGCGCTTGCTCTTTTCATCGGCTGGGCGCTGGGCCATCCGGCCTGGGGCTTTCTGGTGATGGGGTTGCTTTTCAGCGGGGTCGGGTATGGTTACTACTGGTGGTACCAGCGCGAGGCCCCGCTCAACCCGCAGAGTCCACACCACCCCGGCAACCCCGACGAACACGAATCCGACAATGGCAGACGTAACGCATAAAACCCCGGCAGAAGAGGAAGCGCCCCTTGCAGGCGACCTCAAAACACCCGCTGTGGAAAAGGTACAGGCGTACCAGAAAGAACTTCAGCGCATTGACGAACACCCCGGAAAGCGTACCGCCAAAGAGCGGGACGACGAGGAGAAAAAGAAAGAGCGCCTCAAGCCCAGCGCCGAGGAGTTGCGCAAAGCCCTCGAAGCGCGAAGCGAGCAGATCTCGCGCCGCGTCGAAGCCATCCAGGACGAGGTAGCCCGCGTGCCGGGTGAGGTAGGAGAGGCCATCGTGCGCAACCCACTCGTAAGCGTGGGAGTGTCGCTCGGCGCCGGGCTGGCCGTGGGCCTGCTCATCGGCGGATTGGGCAAGCGCAAGTCCAGGCTGCCCGCTGCCCACGAGGCCATCGTTCATGACTACCTCGACGCGCTCTCCGACGAGGCGCGCCGCCTTATCCGGCGCGGCGAGGAAGCCGGCAGCGCCATCCGGCGGGCGCTGGGCAAGCACACGCCCATCGTGGTGACCACGGGCGGGCCCGACACGCTCAAGTCGCCATCCGGCTTCATGCACACCGCGTTCGATATGGCGGTAAAGACGGCGATGGGCTTTGCCGTGAAGATCGCGCTCGACCGCTTCATGACAGCCTCTGGGCTCGTCGAGGCAGACCCGGACGTGACGCACGCGACGCGTGGGGAGGGCAAAGCCGAGGTCATGGCCGCCGTCACCACAGACGTCTCCTGAGCCGCTTTAGCGCGAATTCCCCAAAACCGCAGCCGGGATCGGAGCAAAGATTCGTACCTTTCAGGGCGTAATTACCCCTTATGATGAAGGTCTACCCGTGATGGGCCTCATTTTATAAGCCCTGTGAAGCTCATGCGACTCATTCTGTTCGGCCCTCCGGGCATTGGCAAAGGCACCCAGTCGGCCCTCCTCGTCGAGCGCCTCTCGCTGGCCCACGTCTCTACTGGCGACATGCTCCGTGCCGCCATGCGTGCGGGTACCCCTGTGGGGCTGGAAGCCCGCTCTTACATCGAATCCGGACGCCTCGTGCCCAGCCCCGTCGTGCGCAGGCTGGCCGAAGAAAAGTTGACGGCGCTGGGCGTGGACGACTTCGTGCTCGACGGCTACCCGCGTACCGTGGAACAGGCCGAGTGGCTGACAGACTTCTTCCGGCAGGCCGGCGTAGCCCTCGACGCCGTCGTGTCGCTCCATGGCCCCGACGACGTGATCGTCGAGCGCCTCTCGCGCCGCCGCGTCAACAAGCTCACGGGCGAGAGCTACCACCTCGACTTCAACCCGCCGCCGCCCGACCTCGACCCCGCCCTCATCATCCAGCGCGTGGACGACCAGCCAGAGGCCATCCGTAAGCGGCTCGAAGTGTACCGCGCCGAGACGCAGCCTGTCGAGGATTACTTCAAGGCGCAGCGCCTCCACCATCAGGTGGACGGCGTGGGCGATATCGAGGCGGTGTATGCCCGCATTATCGCCGTGCTGCGCCAGGTGGTGCCCGATTTTGCCGTGGCCTGACGTATGCCTGGTGCCCCTGCTGTGCCTGCGTTGCACCCGCTGTTGGGAGACCTCAGGCAGGCCGTAGATGCCGGCCTGGCCGCGCTTGCATTTCCAGCCGAACCTCGTGACCTCTACGATCCGACGCGCTACGTGCTGGAGGGAGAGGGCAAGCGGTTCCGACCGCTGCTGGTGCTGCTGAGTGCGCGCAGCTTTGGCGCAGAGGTCGCCGCGGCGCTTCCGGCGGCACTTGCTGTGGAGGTCTTTCACGCCTTCACGCTCGTCCACGACGACATCATGGACCGGGCAGACACGCGGCGGGGACGGCCCACCGTGCACCGCCGCTGGAACGAGCCCGTCGCCATCCTCACGGGTGACCTGCTCATGGGCGAGGCCTACCGCCTCGTCGCGCTTTCCGGTGCGAGCGACGTGCGGCCCCTGCTGGCCTGCTTCGGGCAGATGGTAGCCCGGCTGTGCGAGGGCCAGACGCTCGACATGGCCTTCGAGCGCCAGGCCGACGTATCCGTCGAGGCGTACCGGAAGATGATCGGGGCCAAGACCGGAGCCCTGCTCGAATGCGCCCTCGAACTGGGCGGACGCATCGGCGGGGCGGCGGAAAGTCGCATCGCGGCCCTTCGCGCCATGGGATACCACATGGGACAAGCCTTCCAGATCCAGGACGACCTGCTCGACCTCGTCGCAGATAGCGACCAATGGGGCAAACCTGTAGGCGGCGACCTCACGGAAGGGAAGAAAACCTTCCTGTTGCTGAGGGCCCTCGAAGTGGCAGCGGGGGAGGAGCATGCGTGGTTCGCGCGTATCGTACGCGACAAGGGACTGTCCCCGGCGCAGGTGCCCGAGGCGCGCCGCCGCATGGAGGCGCTGGGAGTAGTCGAGGATGCGCGGCAGGCCGTAGCAACCGAAAGCCAGGCAGCCCTCGCCCAGGTAGGACTGCTACCGCCCGGCCCCGCCGCCGACGCGCTTCGCCATCTCATCGCCAGCATGGCTGCTCGGCTCCACTAAAAGGATTACCTTAACCGGGCCTGCATTCAACGCCTTTCCATGATCACGCGCGAAGTGACCGTCCGCAACCGCGCCGGTGTTCACACCCGTCCTGCCTCGCTCATCGTGCGCACTGCCGCGCGGTTCAAGTCCGAGTTTTTCATCCAGAAAGACGGCTACGAAATCAACGGCAAGAGCATCATCGGGGTGATGACGCTGGCCGCCGACCAGGGCTCGACGCTCACGCTCGTCTTTGACGGCCCCGACCAGGAACAGGCCGCACAGGCCATCGAAGAACTCTTCGAGCAAGGTTTCGGAGAGGTCAGCTAACCCGCTTATGCCCCAGACGACACTCGAAGCCCAGCCCGCCCACGACGCCGCCCGGTCCGAGCGCGTGTTGCAGGGAATCGCCGTGTCGCCAGGAATCGTCATCGCACGGGTGTACGCCTACGAGCGGCCCCGCCTTGAAGCTGCGTCGCACGAGATTCCGGAGGGCGAACGTGACGCCGAAGTGGAGCGCTTCGAGACGGCCGTCCAGAAGGCCGAGCGGGATCTGAACAAGATCACCGCGCTGGCGCGCGAAAAGGTGGGCGCGGACAGCGCGGCCGTGTTCGAGGCCCACGCGATGATGCTGCGCGACAGTTCGATCTACGAGGCCGTCATCGCCCATATCCGCGACGGCAGCAACGCCGAGGCGGGCGTTCACGACGTGTTGAGCCGGCACCGCCAGCTGCTGCGCGCCTCTGAAAGCGAATACCTGCGCGAGCGCGCCAACGACCTGCTCGACCTCGAACAGCGCCTGCTGATGCATCTCCGGCGCGGCAAGATGCTGTCGGCGGTGGACGAAGGCTCCATCGTCGTCTCCCTCGACCTGACGGCAGCCGACGTGGTGCTTTTTGCCCGGCGCGGCATCAAGGGCGTGGCCATGACCTACGGGGGCGCAACCTCGCACGTCTCCATCATGGCGCGCGCGCTTGGCCTGCCAGCGGTCGTGGGCGTGCGGGAGATCGAAAGCCAGGTGCGCCACGGCGACCTCATCATCCTTGACGGTGTGCGGGGCACCGTCATCCTCGATCCGACGCCTGAAACCGTCCAGTTTTACACGCGCCGCAAGGAACGTTACGAGATGCTCGTCCGCGAGCAACTCAAGGTCGTCCCCCTCGAACCCGTCACACTCGACGGGCACCGCCTCACGCTACGCGCCAACCTGGAGTTCGAGGAAGAACTCGACCTGCTCAAGCGCTACGGCGCTGAGGGCGTGGGCCTGTTTCGCACCGAAATCTTGGTGCTGATGCGCCGCCGTCTCCAGGTGACCGAGGCCGAGCAGTACCAGATCTACCGCACCATTGTCGAGAACGTCGAGACGGGCGGCGTCACGTTTCGCGTGCTCGACCTGGGCGGGGACAAGATGCTGCCGCTCGGCCACCGCGAGCAGAACCCGTACCTGGGCTGGCGCGGGATCCGCGTGCTGCTGGACAAGCCCGACCTGCTCACGCCGCAGCTGCGCGCCATCCTGCGCGCTTCCGCCCACGGCGAGGCACGCTTGCTACTGCCCATGGTGACGAGCCTGGAGGAGGTGCTGCGCTTCAAGGCCATCCTGGCCGACGCCTGCGACACGCTTGAAGCCGAAGGCGTGCCCCACCGGCGCGACATTCCCGTCGGCATCATGGTCGAGGTGCCCGCCGTGGCCCTGCTGGCCGAGCAGTTCGCCCCGCACGTGGACTTTTTCTCCATTGGCAGCAACGACCTGACGCAGTACACGCTGGCCGTGGACCGGGGCAACGACTTGGTGGGGCACCTCTACGACGAACTCCACCCGTCCGTGCTCCACCTCATCGCGCACACGATCGGCGTGGCGCACCGGCACGGGCTGAAGGTGAGCCTGTGCGGCGAACTGGCCGCCAACCCGCTGGCTACGCCCGTCCTGGTGGGGCTGGGCCTGGACGAGTTCAGCCTTTCGCCCGTATACCTGCCCGAGGTCAAGCAAATCGTGCGCGGCATCCGGCTCGAAGACGCCCGGCGGCTGGCCAAAAAGTGCCTCGAAGCCCCCAACGCCGAAGTCGTGCGCTGCCTGGCCGAGAGCTGGCTCGAAGAGCGCGACTGCCACCTTTCCGTGTCGCTCAACGGGGGCGGGAGGCAGGGCAAGGCGAACTGACCCCCGCCTAGCGACCCCTGCCGTCTATCTTGGCCCCGCCGCTGCCGGCCGGGTGGAACCGCCCGCCACAGGCTGACTTCCGCCCTTTGCGGACGCCGCTTTTTCCCTGAACCTCCTCCCATGCGCGGGTTCTTTCAAACCGCTCTGGCTCTCGTCGTGCTGGCGCTGTGTGCGCCCGACGCAGGCGCGCAGTACGGCTATCACTTCGGGCGCAACAAGATCCAGTACGAGAACTTCGACTGGCACGTGCTCAAGACGGCGCACTTCGACGTGTACTTCTACCCGGAGATGCGCGAGCTGGCCGAGATGGGCGCGGCGTGGGCCGAGGAGCAGTACAGTGAGCTGGAGAACCGTTTCGGCATCTCGCTCAACGGGCGCACGCCGCTCATCTTCTACGCCTCCAACATCCACTTCAAGCAGACCAA
>CBDUBO010000173.1:0-5593 GCA_965365405.1 uncultured Rhodothermales bacterium
CTGCGCTGGAACATGCGCAACCTGTTTATCGGGGCCGTGCAGCATGGGGCCCGGACGGTGATACTGTGGAACCTGGCCCTCGACGAACACCACGGCCCGCACCGCGGCGGCTGCGACAACTGCCGGGGCGTCGTGACGGTGCTGGCGGACGGCACCTTCCGTTACGAGCCCGAATACTACCTCATCGGCCACCTGAGCCGTTTCGTCCGGCCCGGCGCGTTCCGCGTCGAGGCGAGCACGCACCCTGACACGCTCGAAACCGTCGCCTTTCTCAACCCCGACGGCTCGCGGGTGCTGGTGGCGTTCAACGCGAGCCCGCAGCCGCTGGACTTCGGCGTGGCGTGGAACGGAAAACAGGCCCTTTACCGCGCCCTTCCCGCCGGAGCCGTGGTGACGCTCCGGTGGGCGGGGGCGGCGCGCTGACGGCGCAGGCTACAGCACCGTCGCGGTGCCCGTCTCGACGTGCTGGCGGTGCCCGCTGTCGAGGGTAAGCCGGTACACGTAGAGGCCAGGCGGCAGGTCGGGCCGAAGACTGAGCGTCTGGACGCCCGCGCCGAATGGTTGTGCCGGCAGCCTGTACACCTCGCGCCCGAGCACGTCGTACACGGCGAGGCCGGCGCGAACGGCGACGGGGCTGGTGAACGTCAGTTCGGTCTGATGGACGAACGGGTTGGGAAACTGGCGCAGCAGGCCCATTCCACCGGGCGTTTTCTCAGGCTCCTCCGCTCCCGTGGCAGTGACGAGGTTGAAGCGCAGCCGGTTGAGGTTGAAACCGCCCGTGCGCACGTCGAGCTTGAGCACGTGCCGTCCCGCGGGCAGCGCCACGTCGCGCAGCCACACGGAGCGCCAGCTCTGCCAGCCGCCCGTAGAGGGGATCGTCAGGTCGGCTCCCAGCGGCGTGGTGCCGAGCAGCGCCCGCAACCTTCCACCGCCGCCCGCGCTGGCCACGCGAAATTCTACGTCGTAGCGGCCCGCCGTCTCCACCTCGACGGTGTAGGTGAGCCACTCGGTGTCCTCCATCCACCCCACGTTGTAGGCGAAGCCCTGCGGATCGGTGGAGCGCTCGATGTCCACGCCGTCGTTGCGGTACTGGCCGCCCGTGTTTCCGCCCCCTGGCGAGCCACCCGTCGTGCGGTAGTCGCGGTCGAAGTAGGCCGTCCACTGGTTACCGATGTCGTACTGCGCCGCGTTGACGACGCCGGGAATGCGGTGCATGGTGAAGGGCCGGCTGCGCCTGCCGTAGTCGGGGTCGAGCAGGGCGGCGAGCACGCCGGGGCGCAGTTGGGTCGAGTCCAGGTCGAGGCCGCGCGCCATTCCGAAAAGCGCGGCGCGCGCGGCAGAGGCCGACGGGCGCGGCCCCGCGCCGCGCCAGTAGTCCACGACGGCCTGGTAGCCGGGCGCGAACGGTGCCGACAGCGGGGCCGTCGTCGTCTCGATTTTCTTGTGCGTCCACCAGTTCCACCCGATGTTCAGGCGCTCCATGAGGCGCGTGACCTCGAAAAACCAGGCGTTCGAGTTCTCGCCCGACTCGCCCAGCCACAGCGGCACGTTGTGCTGCGCCCGGATGTCGAGCAGGTACTGGATGGTGCCCTGGCCGGGATCGTTCCAGTACTTGTGGAAGGCGTACACCATGTTGCCGTCGAAGGGCGGCGTGAGGGCGCTGAAGTCAGTGGCAAAATGGTTGCCTTCGATAAACAGGATGTGGTGCGGGTCGATAGGCCGGATGGCCTCGGCCAGGCGCACGTAGAGCGCCCGCAGCGCCGAGCCGGGCACGCCCTGTGGCAAAACCGGCTCGTTGATGAGGTCGTACCCGATGATGAGCGTTTCGCCGGCATAACGGCGTGCAATCTCCGTCCAGATCTCCACGGTCTGATCCTGGTACGGCACGGGCTCCGTCCACAGCCGCGCCTGCCCGTCGCTGTCGCTGATGTTGAGCGAATTCTGCGCACCCGGCGCGGCGTGCAGGTCGAGGATGACGCCCAGGTTGTGGGGGCGGCACCATTCCAGAAACTCGTCGATGAGCGCGAAGCCGGCCTCGTCGAAGGTGCCCGTGTCAGGGTTGTAGAGCACGCGGTAGTGGAACGGCAGCCGGACGTGGTCGAAGCCCCACGCGGCGATAGAGTCCACGTCTTTCTGCTCGACGTAGTTGGCGCGGAAAAGCGCGTCGTACGTGTCGGCGTCGGCCTTCCCGATCAGGTCTTCGATGCGGGCGCGGATGGAACGCGGCGAGCCGCCGTCGGGCGCGCTGACGTGGAGCATGTAGCCTTCCGGCATCAGCCAGCCACCCAGCCCCAGCCCGCGCAGCACGACGGGCGCGCCCGAGGGGTCGAGAATGTCGGGGCCGCTGGTACGGTAGTAGCCCGTGCCCGTCTGCGCCACCGCGACGTGCGCGGAAAAGGCCAGCACGGCGGCTATCAGGTGGAAGCCGGGCCGGGTGGCCTGAAAAAATCGCTGCATGGGCATAGGGTTTGGGGCAGACTACCCGCTAATCCACCAGGACGAGCGGGCGCGTCTGCTGCGCGCCCGGCGTGACGAGCCGCAACAGGTAAAGGCCGGAGGCCAGCCCGGCGCGGCTGAATGGAACGGTATGGGTGCCGGCGGGAAACGTCTCGTCCGCGAGCCGGGCCACGACGCGGCCCAGCACGTCCACCACGTGTAGCGACACGGTGGTGGGCGCGCCGAGCGCGAAGCGCGCCCGCGCTTCTTCCCGCACCGGGTTGGGCTGGGCGGGAAACAGCATCGCCGCCGCCACCGGCGCGTCGCCTTCGGCGGCCGTCGCGCCGGTACGCGCAAATGTGATCCGGTCGAGCTCGAAGCCGTCGAACAGTGCCGTCACGCGCAGCACGTGCAGGCCGGCGGGCATCATCACGCCCGCTGCCGTGGCCGCCATGGCAGGCTGCTCGGGCGTTCCGGGCTCGATCAGGAGAGAGCGCACGAGGGTGGTGCTGCCCAGTTGGAGACGCACGCGCCCGTACACGCCAGGCGTGAGGGCGCGCACCGTGATGTCGTAGAGCCCGCCTTCGGGTACTTCGATGGAGTAGGCCAGCCACTCGCCCGCTTCCACGTCCGTGACGACGTAGGCGTCCGCCTCGGTGGCGTGCGGGCGCACGTCCACGCCCTCTGTCGGGCGAAAGGTGGCGGCTCCGCCTGTGTTCACGTCGGGCGTGAGGTCGAAGTAGCCGACATTGGGGCCGCCGTAATCGTAGTGCGCAAAGGGCACCGTGCCGGGCAGGCGGAACGGCACGGCTCCGAAGCTCCGCTGCGTGCATCCGCGCCCCACCACGACGCGGGCCGCCGCCGTGCCCTCGCCGCCGTCGTTGTCGTAGGCGCGGGCTTCCACGTCGTAGCAGCCATCGGCGAGGCGGCGCTGCCAGTCGAGCACGGCTCCTGCACCGGACGCCACCCGGACGCCATCGAGGTAAACCGCCACGCTGTCCACCTGCCCGTCGGCGTCGGCAGCGCGGATGGAGAGATCGAGCAACTCGCCCGCGCGCACGGTATCCGGCAGCGCGCCCAGGCCGAGGGTGGGCTTCTGGTTCACGTCCTGGTACACACGCACGTAATCCACGACCATCGCCTGACGGAATTTGGAGCCGGCGGGCGGGTTGGGCAGGAAGTCGCCGCCAACGGCCACGTTCAGGATCCAGAAAAACTCCTGGTCGAACGGCATCGGGGTGGCTCCGAGCGAGGCGAGCGTGATCTCGTTGAACATGTAGTCGTCCACGAACCAGCGGATGCGCGTCTCGTCCCACTCGATGGCGAACACGTGGAAGGTGTCCGAGAAGGTGCCCTGCGGCAGATCCCACGTGGTGCCGGTGTAGCGGTGGCCGCCGTTGAACTGGTAGTGGAGCGTGCCGTAGGTGCGGGCGGGCAGATCGCCGCGCCACTCCATGATGTCGATCTCGCCGCTGCGAGGCCAACCTCCATAAACCGACTTGGTGGGCATCATCCAGATGGCGGGCCAGATGCCCGCACCTGTCGGCAGCTTGGCCCGTGCCTCGAACCGCCCGTACTTGTGCCCGCCCTGCGCCTTGCTCTCGATGCGGGCAGACGTGTACTGCCGCCCGCCGAAGTTCTCGTTCTGCGCCCAGAGGTACAGCATCCCGTCGCGGGCATACGAGTTGGTGTCGCGGGCGGTGTAGTACTGGAGTTCGTTGTTGTAGGCCGTGCCTATCCAGTGCTGCCACGTCGCCCGGTCGAGCGTGTCGAACTCGTCCGACCACACCAGTTCGTAGCGCTGCGCCGCCAGCCTGCCCGGCAGCAGCACGAGGGCCAGCAGCAGCATCCACCGCCAGGCGGCAGGCGGGGCGAAAAGTGGGTGCCGGTTGGATTTCATGGCCGTGGAGTCTGGTGGAACGGAAGGCGCGGAGCGCGGCAGGCGCGAGCGCGGAGGACGCAATGAATTGCGTCCCTACTGGAGGCGGAAGCGGGTTGTCTGGTCGCCTACGCGGAGGGTGAACCAGCCCGGCTCGGTGACAGGGCGGCCCTGCGCGTCGGGGTACTGGAGCGCGGCGGCTTCGATGGGAAACGTGACGGTGCGCGCCTCGCCGGGCTGAAGCGTGATGCGCTCGAAGTGCTTGAGTTCGCGCACGGGCCGCGTGATGCGCCCCACCTCGTCGGTCAGAAACCAGAGCACGGCTTCGGCACCGGGCCGCGTGCCCGTGTTGCGCACCGTGACGGACGCCGTCAGCCCCTGCCCGGCAGCGACGGCCGGGCGCGAGAGCGTCAGGTTTTCGTAGGCGAACGTGGTGTACGAAAGCCCCTCGCCAAAGTCGAACGATACCCATCGTGGCGTCACGGCGTGCTCGCTGGGCTTGTGGTTGTAAGGCACGACGTGGCTCGTGGTGGCCGGGTACACGATGGGCAGCCGCCCCGACGGGTTGGCTGCGCCCGTGAGCACGTCGGCGATGGCCTGTCCGCCCTCGAAGCCCGGCAGCCCGGCCCAGACAAAGGCGTCGAGCAGGGGCAGTTCGTCCGGGAACGGGCGGGGCCGTCCGCCCACGAACACGCCTACGACGGGCTTGCCGAGCGCGGCGGCGGTGCGGATCAAAACGCGCTGCGCTTCGGGCAGCATGAGGTCGTAAAAGTTGCCATCGCCCTCGGTGTACGGCTCCTCCCCGAGCGCCAGCACGATCACGTCCGCGTTCAGCGCCTGCTGCATAAAGCGTTCGGGGCTTTCGCGGGCGAGCGAGACGGTGCCGCCCGGCAGGGCTTCTCGCAGCGCGTCGTAGATCGTCTTCATATCAGCGGGATAGCGCTCCTCTGCCGCGCCCTGCCATTCCAGCGACCAGCCGCCGCTGAGGTTGCGCTTGGAATTGGCAGTGGGGCCGGCCAGCAGCACACGCGTGCCAGCCTTCAGGGGCAGCACGCCGCCCGTGTTGCGCAACAGCACCAGGCTGGCCCGCGCCGCTTCGAGCGCCGCCTGCCGGTGCGCCGCTGCGCCTACGTTGGGCAGAAACTCAGCGGACGGCATCGGGTGCTCGAACAGGCCCAGCATGAACTTGATGCGCAGGATGCGCCGCACGCTCTCGTCCAGGCGCGCCTCGGTGATCTGCCCCTCGTCCACCAGTTCCTTCAAAAGCTGCGCGAACGA
>CBDUBO010000174.1:0-5529 GCA_965365405.1 uncultured Rhodothermales bacterium
TCGCAGCCGGCCACCATTTCGAGCGGCGGGCGCGGCCTGCCCGTGCAGTTCGTGCTCCAGGCCCCCAACATGGACGCGCTCAAGGCGGCCATCCCGGCGTTCATGGAAAAGGCCAACCAGGACCCGGCCTTCCAGTTTGCCCGCGTGGACCTGGAGTTTACGCTGCCCGAGTTGCAGGTAGAGGTGGACCGGGCGCGGGCGCAGACCCTCGGCATCGACCCGTCCGACGTGGCGACGACGCTGCAACTGGCGCTTTCGGAGCAGCGGCTGGGCTACTTCGTGCGCGACGGCGAGCAGTACGAGGTGATCGCGCAACTCGAACAGCAGAACCGCGCCGCGCCGCGCGACCTCCAGGGCTTGTTCGTGCGCAGCGGCACCGGGCAGACGATTCCGCTGGCCAACCTCGTGCGGCTGCGCGAGGCCGCCGCCCCGCCCCAGCTCTACCGCTTCCAGCGCTTCACCGCCGCCACCGTCTCGGCGCAGCCCGCCCCCGGCGTCTCGCTCGGCGACGCCATCGACGCCATGCAGCGCATCGCTGACGAAACGCTCCCCGTCGGCTTCACGACGGCTCTCGACGGGCAGAGCCGTGACTTCGTGGAAAGCTCCGGCCAGATCTACACCATCTTCCTGCTCGCCATCGTGCTCATCTACCTGGTGCTGGCTGCCCAGTTCGAGAGCTTCCGCGACCCGTTCACGATTCTGCTCACCGTGCCACTTGCGCTCGTGGGCGCACTCGGCTTCCTGTGGGCTTTCGGCGCGACGCTCAACATCTTCTCGCAGATCGGCATCGTGATGCTCGTGGGGCTGGTGACGAAAAACGGCATCCTGCTCGTCGAATTCGCCAAGCAGCGCCGCACCGCCGGGGCGACGGTGATGGAAGCCGCCGAGGAGTCTGCCGCCACGCGCTTCCGCCCCATCCTCATGACGACGCTCTCGACCATCCTGGGTACGCTCCCCATCGCGCTCGCCCTCGGGGCCGGAGCCGAAAGCCGCGTGCCGATGGGGCTGGCCGTAATCGGCGGCCTCGTCATCGGCACCCTGCTCACGCTCTACGTGATCCCGGCGATGTACACGTACCTGGCCGGGGCGCACGCCCGCGACGAAACCGACCTCGTGGTGGAGGACGCCCCGCGCAGGCGTGGGCTTGCAACGTCCGGCGATGGGGCAGGGGAGCAGCCGGCTGCTGTGGCGGAGGAAGTGGCGCATGCGTGAGCTTGTGCGCCTGCTCGTGGCGCTGCTGCTGGCCGTTGGAATGTCCCCTGCTGTTGCGTGGGAGGCATCGGCGCAGGAACGTGACGTGCTCTCCACCCGGACGGACTCGCTGCCGCCGCTGCCGGACTCGCTCCGCCTCTACGGGGGCACGCTGGCCACGGGTGCCGACCTGCCGCTGTTCGAGCCGCCGCCCGATGCGCTTCCGCTCTCGCTCGACGAAGCCGTGCGCCTGGCCCTCCGCCAGAACCCCGACCTGGCCGCCGTGGCCCTCGAAGCGACGCGCGCACGCAACGACGCCGTGCCCGGCAACGCGGGCTACCGACCGTCCCTCACCGCCAGCGGCGGCGTGACGGGCACCTGGGCCGACGACACTGGCTCGGACGTGCGGGCCCTTTCGGGCGCAGAAGCGGGCGTTACCCTCGGCTACACCGTTTTCGACGCCTCGCGCAGCGCCACGCTGGCGCGCCTGCGGGCCGAGGCCCGGCGCTTCGGCGTGCTGGCTGAAGCCGAGGCCGAAGCCCTCGCCTACGCCGTCACGCAGGCGTACCTCGACGCGGCCCGGCAGCGGGCGCTCGTCGAGGCCCGCGCCGACGCCGTCGTGCTCTCCGAAGACCGCCTCCGCATCGAGCAGTCCGAGGTGCAGATCGGCACGGCAGCGGAGATTGACGCAGCGCTCGCCCTGGCCGACCTCAACGCCGACCGGGCGGCGCTTTTGCGGCAGCGCCTATTGCTGTCGCAGGCCCGCGCCGCGCTCGGCGGCCTGCTGGCCCTGCCCGACCCTTCCGCCGTCGCCGTGACGGACTCGCTCGCCCTCGGCCCCCCGCCCACCCTCGAACGCCTCGCCGTCGCCGTCCCCGCCGAGAACCGGCGCGTGCAGGCGCTGCGCATTGCCCGAGAGGCCGCCGAGGAGGCCATCCGCGAGGCGCGGGGGGCGTACCTGCCCACGCTCCGCGCCCAGACAGGCGTGGGCGTATCGGGTGGTGCGCCGGGCCTCTTCCCCAGTGGCACGCCCATCGGGGGCTCGGACGTGCGCTACGGCCTGACCGTCACGCTCCCGATTTTCGACGGCGGTGCGCGGCAGCGGCGGCTCGAAAACGCCCGTATCCGCCGGGATCAGGCCGCGCTCGACGTGGCGGGCGAACAGGCCGCCCTCCGCGCCGACGCCGCCCGGCTGGCGACGGCCATCGTGGGGTACCGCGCCCTGGCCGCGCTCGAAACGCAGAACGAGGCCATCGCCGAGCAGAACGCGCGCGTGGCCCTCGCCCAACTCCGGCTGGGCTTCATCACGCCCATCGACCTGCGGCAGGTGCAACTGGCCCTGCTGGACGTGCAGGCTCGCCGCATCGAGGCCGTTTACCAGGCCGCTCGCGCCGAGGCCGAACTCCGCCTGCTGGCCGGACAGTTGCTGCCGGAATGATGGTGCAGCCTACCTGACAACCGAGGCGCACGGTGATTCCTACCCGTGCCTCTCGTGGGCTTACGAAGGCGCGGAGCCGCACGCGCTGCCAACGCTCTCTCCCCGCAGCCGTGCGGGTAGGGCAGTCCAACGCCCAGGCTCATGGAGCCGCCTACGACACTACCGGACGCGCTTCTCGCATGTGGAGCAGGGGAAAGGGGCGCCCTCCATCATCCGTCGCGGACCGGCCAACCACTTCGAAGCCTACCGCTTCATAAAAGCGGACGGCGTTAGGATTCTGCTCGTTGACATCCACCATCAAGGGGCCCTTCAAGCCTCGCGCGTGCTCTACGAGCATCCGCCCGCCACCGTTGCCAATGTGATCGGGGTGGAGAAACAGCGCCTCCAGTTTGTTCTCGGACAGACCAGAGAATCCGATAGTCGTATCGCCTTTGACCAGGGCCCACAACTCCAGCGTCGGCAAGGCTTGATCCCGCACGAGGGGGTAGAGTGCCTGGATATCCTGCTCAGACAAAAACCTGTGTGTAGCCCGAACGGAAGCCAACCAGATTGCCAGCAACCGTTCGTGATCAGAGGTTTCGACGGCTCGTATCGTCAAGCCTTCAGGCATCGCAGCATTCGATGAGTTGATGACGGGTTTTGCTCCAGATACCGGTTCAGCGGAGTGGGTTGGGGCTTTTTTGCCTCTATGCTGTCCGGTTGAAGGCCGCGCCGCCGCGAGGGGCTACCGCCGGACGATGCCTACGGCGCGTCCGGTGGCACAGTCGATGCGCAGCAACTCCCGCTGGCCCACGTTGTAGCGGCCCGCCGGCACCTGGTAGTCGCCCAACTGCGCGGCAGAGCGGACCAAGATGAGCCGCCCGCCGTCCTGCGGATCAACGAGTGGGTTGCGGCACCCTCCGCCTGCCTTGGGCTCCTCGCGGACGCTCGGATCGGTGTGCGAGCCGACGAGAAACCGGTCGGGGAGGTTCGAGGCGGTGAGGGGGGATTGAGATTGAGAAGCCGGGCGCTGGCTGGCGCAGCCCGTGCAGCAGGCCAGCAAGAGCGCGAAGCACGCGGTACGCAGGGAAATCCGGTTCATGTGTAGAAGCGTTTAGCGGTTTGAACGCCTCCAGATTACCCCGTTTTGTGGTTCCGCAAATGGGCAGAACGGCCTAAATGGAGTCTCCCGCAGAGAGGTTGTTTTCGCACCTGTCTCGTCTCCGGTGAAGGCGTCCGGATTTTAACGGTCGCGTTACAGAGCCGCGAGACTCACCGCTGCCGCCGGAGGTTGGCTGCTCTCCTATCAAAAGCGATGAAAGGAATCATTTTCAACCTGCTGGAGGAAGTCGTGCGCCAGGACTATGGAGACGATGGGTGGGACGAGGTGCTGGAGCAGGCCGGTGTGGAAGGGGCTTACACCTCCCTGGGCAGCTATCCCGACGCCGAATTGATTGCCCTCGTGGGGGCTGCGGCGTCGCGCTACGGCCACACCCCCACCACCATGCTGCGCGTAGTGGGCCGGCGCGCGATGCCTGTGCTGGCAGCCAAGTACCCGGAGTTTTTTCGCGGGCACACGGGCACCCGATCTTTCGTGCTCACACTCAACGGCATCATTCACCCCGAAGTGCGCAAGCTCTACCCTGGCGCGCGCACGCCCGATTTCGAGTTCGACACGACGCGCCCGGACGTGCTGGGCATCGTGTACGAGTCGCCCCGCCGCCTGTGTGCCTTTGCCGAGGGCCTGATCGAAGGGGCCGCCGACCACTACGGTGAGCAGGTCGCCCTCACGCAGCCGCAGTGCATGCACCGGGGCGACCCGGCCTGCCGGATCGAAGTACGCTTCAGCCCTGTGTAGCCTATGCCGGAGGGGAACGATCTGACGCAGCAGCTCCGGCAACTCGAACGCCGGGTGCAGCGCGAGCGCCGGGCGCGTCTGGAAGCCGAAATCCTTGCCGAGCGGGCCACGCGCGACCTGTTCGACAAGCAGCGCCTGCTGCTGCTGCTCCAGCGCACGGCAACGGCGGCCAACGAGTCCACCACGCTCATCGACGCGCTTGAACGCACCATCGCCGAGGTGCGGGACTACACTGGCTGGCCCGTGGGGCACGCCTACCTGCGTCGCCACCCGGACGCGCCCGTGTTCGTACCGCTCCAGCGCCTGCGCGCGGCACCGATCACGCTGTCCGCCACCGATCCTTTCGCGGCGTTCTGGCAGCAAACGGCGCAGCAGGATTTCCGCGAGGGCGAGGGCCTGCCGGGGCGGGTGGCGGCAGCGGGGCGGCCCGCGTGGATTATCGAGGTGGGCAAAGAAGCCCACTTTCCGCGGGCGCGGGCAGCGCGGGCGGTGGGCCTGCACGCCGCTTTTGGCTTTCCCGTGCTGAGCGGGCGACAGGTCGAGGCGGTGCTGGAGTTCTTCTCGCCCGAAGTCGCCGAGCCCGACGAGATGCTGCTGGGGGCGATGGAGGCCATTGGCGCGCAACTGGGCCGGGTGGCCGAACGCGAGCGCCACGCCGAACAGCTCGAAGCCAGCAACCGCGAGCTTCAGGACTTTGCCTACGTGGCCAGCCACGACCTCCAGGAGCCGCTGCGCAAGATCCACACCTTTGCCGAACTGCTGGACACCACCTACGGCGCGCACATGGACGCGGAGAGCCGCCATTTCCTCGACCGCATCCAGCATGCGGCGCGGCGCATGAGCCGGCTCATCCACGACCTGCTGGCGCTCTCGCGTGTGGCGACGACCGAGCACCGGCTCGTCTCTGTAAACCTGAACGAGACGCTCCAGGAGGTGCTGGCCGACCTGGAAACGCGGCTGGCCGAGGCGCAGGGGCGCGTGGAGGTGCCCCGGCCCTTACCCACCGTGTGCGCCGACCCGACGCACATGCACCAGTTGCTGCTCAACCTCGTCGGCAACGCGC
>CBDUBO010000175.1:0-5525 GCA_965365405.1 uncultured Rhodothermales bacterium
AGCCGCCTGGATGCTGCCGGTGGTGGTTTCAGCGCGCCACGACAAACCAGCGCAACTGCGAGCCCGACGCGCTGGTGGCGCGCACGGCGTAGAGCCCGCCCGGTAATGACGAGGTATCCACTTGGAGCAGGAGAGGCGTAGTGCCGGACACGACCCCGGAGCGGAGCCGCTGCACGAGCCGTCCCAGCGCATCGAGCACGATCACTTCGACCGGCTGTGGCACGGCAGCCTGGAGGTAAAAATGCGCCTGGTCGGTGGTCGGGTTGGGGAAGGGCGCGCCGAGCCTGAAACCGCCTGGTGCTTCGGGCGGGGCGGCCTGGGCCGTGAGCGTAGCGCAGTCGAGTCGGTAGAGCTTGCCGCCGCCGTGATCGGCCAGGTATAGGGTGCCCGTTTGGCCGACGCCAAACGTCGAGAGGCCGATGGCAGCGTTCTGTACGAGGTGGCGCACCACAGGCGTACCGCTGCTGAGGCTGAGTGCCCAGATGTTGCCGCTCACGAAGTCGCCGTAGAGATACTGGCCGCGCAGAGAGCTGCACGCCGCTTCCGCTCCCGTATAAACGTAACCGCCGGTGATGGAGAATCCGCCGGTTGCGCGGTTGTGCGGGTATTCGGCCACGGGCAAAATGGTGCCTGCCGCGCTGCAAGAGGCGGCGTTGTAGCAGCGTGAGCCTTCCAGCCGATTCCAGCCGTAGTTGCCGCCCGCGGTGAGCGTGTCCACCTCCTCCCACGCGCCCTGGCCCACGTCGGCGGCGTAGAGCGTACCGTCCGGGCCAAAGCTGAAGCGCCACGGGTTGCGCAGGCCATAGGCGAAGACCTCGTCGCAGGCCGACGCCTGCCCGGCAAATGGGTTCGTAGGTGGAATAGTGTAGCGGGCGTTGGGACCGCCGCAGTCGGGCGGCAGGCCGCCGCCGTCCACGTCCAGGCGGAGCATCGAGCCGAGGAGGGTTGTGGGGCGCTGGCCGTGGTTCTGCGGGTCGCCGCCGCTGCCGCCGTCGCCCAGGCCCACGTAGAGGTAGCCGTCCGGCCCGAACTGAAGCTGCCCCGCGTTGTGGTTGGAAAAGGGTTGCGGCACTTCGAGCAGGATGTGTTCGCTGCCCTCGTCGGCATCGTCGGGCGTAGCGGCAGATACGGTAAAACGCGCGACGACGGTGCGCAGCGGGTTGGGGGCCGTGTAGTTGACGTACACGTAAGCGCTGTCCGGGAAGCGTGGGTGGAAGGCGAGCCCCAGCAATCCGCGCTCGCCCCCGCTCACGAGGCGGCCCTGAAGGTCGAGAAACACCGTGCTCGCCGCTGTAGACGCGTCTTCGGTGAACACGCGAATGGTACCCACCTGCTCGACGACGAACAGCCGGCCCGACCCATCCGGCGGGGCCTGTATGTCCACGGGATCGCGGAAGGTGAGGCCGGGAAAGGCGCTCACGAGCTGGCCCGTAGCCTGCGCCGAACCATCGGACGAACAGGCGCTGAGGATCAGGAGCAGACAGACAGAGCGCATGGCACTGGTGGGATGGTTGATGCACGGTAGGAAAGGAGCGCGGACGGTGCAAAGCGTCGGGCTGCTTTCAACAAGCGCGTCACGCTACGGCTGAAAACCAGAAGGCCGAGCCGCCCGTCACGAGCAGCCCGGCCTTCTGACACCGGCATTCCCGGCCTGTTACGGCGCGCCGGGAAGGATCAGGTCGAACGAGCCCGCCGTGACGAGGGGCATCCGTGCCACGCGCCGAAGCGCGGGGGCCGGGTAGGGTTTGCGCGCCACCGGCACGGTGTCGGGTGCGGCGGAGGTCTGAAGGGGATTCATGGCAATAGGGGATTCAGATGGAAAGAGGTGGGTCAGTGGGCCAGCGTGAGCGTGCGCGTAAGCGTGCGTCCTCCGGCTTCGAGTCGGTACACGTAGAGGCCGGCGGGCAGCGCCTCGCCCCCGAAGCGAACGCTGTGCGCGCCTGCCTCGCGGGTTTCGTCCACCAGGCGGGCCACCTCGCGGCCCAGCACGTCGAACACGCGGAGGCGCACCTCTGCTGCCCGGTCGAGCGAAAAGCGGATCGTCGCCGCGCCAGCGGTCGGGTTGGGTGAACTCTGCGCAAGCGCGAAGCCGCTCAGGTCGTCGCCTTCCACGCCGGTGATCGTAAAGGCCGGGTCCACGTCCACGACGCGTCCGCACGTGTCGGTTACGCGGAGAAAGAACGAGATGCCCGTGCCGCCACCCGCCGTCGTGATGGGGAAGAACACCTGCATGGGCGAAGCCGCCGGGGCAAAGTCGAACGTCATGCCGGTGCGCGTGAAGCCCGTCAGCACCATGCCGCTTTCCGCGTTCATCTCCGGGCTGCCCACATTGAGGTTTACCGTGTTGTAGAACATGAACCGGGTGCCGCCCTGGGGCACGGTCACCTGCACGAAGGCCCGCGTGCCGGCGCTGTTGAGCACATAGCCCCCGGCGTACGATGGGGCCGTCGAGGGGTCGGCGCAGGCCGCGCTCATCATCGAAGCGAACGTGACCGACTCGGCATTCTGGATGGCCACCATGGCATCCGGGGCGGTGTTCGCCATGCCCATCAGCGACTGGATGCTGTCGAAGCGCAAAAGCAGGCTATTGCTCTTCTCGGCCACGTAGGCATCCCGTCCGTCCGTGGCCACGTCCACCGGGTTGCCCAGCATCGTGTTGCTGCCGCCGTTGCGGTAGCGCACCGCCGTCGGGCCGTCTGCCGTGCTCGCGTTGGCAATGGTGAAAAGCTGCCCGTCGGTGGCCGAGGCCGCGCTGCCTACGTCGGTGAGCAGGAGCAAGTCGAGCAGGCCGCCGATGTATTCGATGCCGTGGAGGTTGACGGAGATTTTGCCCGTGCCGTCCGTCGGGGTGATGGTGCGGCTGGGGCCACTCGCGCCCTGGGTGAGCGCGAACTGGTCGAACACGACCACGACGCCGTCCGTGCCGGCCCCGTAGAGGCGGTCGTTGAGGGCGTCATAGGCGATGTCCCACACGGCACGGGGCGATCCAGTGGCCGTCATGCCCAGGTTGCTCACGGTAAACGTCGGGGCGATGTTGCCCATGCCGAGCCACGGAAACGCCTTGATGTCGCTCGCGCCCACGTCGGCAATCAGCATCCACGCGATGGCGGGCACGCCCACCAGCCCCTTCGGCGCGACGAGGCCCGTCATGCTGCCGTACACGAAGCCGTCGCCGAGCCCGACAGGCTCGCCCATCATCATCGTGTTGAGGTCGTCTATGTAGAAAAAGCCGCCGCCCGTGCGTCCGTCGAACGTGAGGGCGGCTGTGCCTACGGGCGTCACGGACACGCTCTCGATGCTCGTGAAGATGCCGATGCCATCAAACGTAGCCGTAGTGCCCGAGAGGTCACCTGCCAGGCGCAGTGCGGCGTCCATGTCGCGCCCGGCGGGGTTGGCAGTGGCGAAAAGCACACCGCTGCTCGTGAAGTCCACCGACTCAGCGTTCTGCGCGGCGGTGGAGGCGTTGGGGGCGGCGTTCTCCATGCCCGTGCGCGTCAGGATGTCGTCGTAGCGCTGCACCATGCTGTTGCTCTTCTCGGCTACGAACAGGCTGGTGCCGTCGAAAGCGACATCCACCGGGTTACCGAGGGCGGTATTGTTGCCGCCGTTGCTATAGCGCACCGCCGTCATGCCGCTGGCCGTGGCCGCGTTGGCGATCACGAAAATCTGGCCGTCGGTGGGCGAAGCGGCGCTGCCTACGTCAGACAGCAACAGGTAGTCGCTGCCGGCGCTGTACGCGATGCCGTGGAGGTTGACGGAGATTTTGCCCGTGCCGTCCGTCGGGGTGATGGTGCGGCTGGGGCCGCCCGCACCAGCGGTGGTGGAGAAGGCGTCGAAAACCGCCACGACGCCATCCGTGCCGGCTACAAAAAGACGGTCGCCCGCCACGTCGTAGGCCACGTCCCACGGCTTGCGGGCCATGCCGCCCATTGTCGTGCCGAGGTCGCCCACGGTAAAGAGCGGAGCCGTGTTGCCGGAGGAGAGCGTGGAGAACGCTTTGAGATCGCCCGCGCCGAAGTCGGCCACGAGAAAGCCGTTGATGCTGGGCATCACGATAAGTCCTTTAGGCGCGACGAGGCCCGTCATGTCGCCATAGATCAACCGGTCACCCACTTCGAGCATCCGACCCGTCGTCTCCATGCCCACGTCGTCGGCGATGAGGATACCGCCCCGTCCGGGCACGGCGTCGAAGGTGATGAAGGCGTCGTCGCCGCCAAAGGCGATGCTCTCGATGGACGAGATGAGGCCGAAGGTGTTGAAGGTGGCCGTCGTGGCCGACAGGTTGGGCGCGACGCGCTGGAGGGCGTCGCTGCTGCCGCCACCGGGGTTGGCGGTGACGAAGAGGGGCGTCGTGTTCTGCGCCAGGGCTGCCGGCGCGAGCAGCAGGCAGAGCCCGAGCAGGCACAGGCGGGGGGAGGACGAAGCAATACGCATCGGGGTAGCAGGAAAGAGGTGAGTGGAAAAGTGAACCAACAGGCCGCTCTGCCAAGCAGCGGGTAGCAGAGTAGCGGCCCCCCGTCTGAGGCGGAAGGTCGTTTCCTGCTCATTCTCCGCTCAACCTCTGTCCAGCCTGCGCATGTTACCGGGCAGGCGTATCCGTGCCGGACCGGTAACGCGTGGGTAGTGCGGCAAGGCGCGGTGCCCCATCGTACCTTGAAAACCTTCCGCGCTTCCGCCCCCGCTATGACGCCGCTCAACGTTCGCAAGCTCACCGGCACCGTCGGCACGTACGCCGTGCTGCTGCTGTTCGCCTTTCTGGCCGTTTACCCCATCTCGTACATCTTCACGATCTCGCTGCGGCCCGGCGATCAGCTCCTGTCCACGTCGCTCCAGCTCATCCCCGACGGCGCGACGCTCGACAATTACCGCGTGCTGCTCACCCAAACGCCGTTTCTGCGGTGGATGTGGAATTCGCTCGTCGTCTCGCTCGTCGTCACCGTCACAGGCGTGGCGCTGGCCTCGACGGCAGGCTACGCCATCAGCCGATACCGCTTTGCCGGGCGCGCCCAGATGCTCAAGGGCCTGCTCGTGACGCAGATGTTTCCCGCCACGATGCTGCTCTTGCCGCTCTACGTCGTGCTCATCAATCTCGAACTGCTCAACTCGTACCTCGGCATCATCGTCATCTATTCGGCCACGGCGCTGCCGTTTTGCGTGTGGCAGATGAAAGGGTACTACGACACCATCCCCGCGGCCCTCGAAGAGGCGGCGCGCATAGACGGCTGCACGCCGTGGCAGGCCTTCCGGCTGGTCATCCTGCCGCTCGCCGCGCCCGCGCTCGTCATCACGGCGTTGTTTTCGTTCATGAGCGCCTGGAACGAGTACGTGGTGGCCAACGTCGTCTTACAAGACCCGTCCATGTTCACCCTCCCGCTTGGCCTGAAGCTGTTCCAGGGCAGCCTGACGACGCAGTGGGGACTGTACGCGGCGGGTTCGCTGCTCGTCTCCATTCCTGTCGTGGCGCTGTTCTTGATTCTGAGCCGCTACCTCATCTCCGGCCTCACGCTGGGGTCGGTGAAGGGGTA
>CBDUBO010000176.1:0-5493 GCA_965365405.1 uncultured Rhodothermales bacterium
GTGGGCGGCTGGGTGGCCGCGCTTTGCATCCTCGTCGGGCTGGCCGTGGCCGTCTCCGAGTGGCGGCGGGCGCGCCGCCCGGCCCTTGCTGCCTGACCGCCATGCAGACCCGCTTTCTGTTCGTCCTCACGCTCGTTTTCGGGGCCTGCCAGTCCGGGCCGCAGCCCATTCGTTACGGCCACGACGCCTGCGCCCATTGCCGCATGACGGTGCTGGACAAGCGCTACGGGGCCGAACTCGTCACCGCCACGGGCAAGGCGCACGTGTTCGACTCGGTCGAGTGCCTGGCGGCATATGAGCGCGAAAACCCGCCGGCCGGCGAGGGGGTGACGCGCTGGGTCGCGCCGTTCGACGCGCCCGGCACGCTCGTTCCGGCCGGCGAGGCGTTCTTTCTCCACACGCCCGCGCTGCGCAGCCCGATGGGGCTGAACCTGACGGCCTTCAGCGCTGCCACCACCCCCGAGAGCGCCCGCGCGCGCTGGGGCGGCGAGGTGCTGGACTGGGACGGCGTGCTGCGGCTCGTGGCGCAGCAGCGCGGCGACGTGGGGACGTCGGCTCACCTTTCCCACCCCTGACCGCCATGTCCACCCGCCTTCTCCTCCGGTTGCTGCTGCTGGTGCTGCTCGCCGTAGCCGCGCCGGCCGCGCGTGCGCAGCGCACCCTTGCCGTGGGTCCGGGCGAAAAGGTGCAGACCATTGGCGAAGCCATCGCGCAGGCCCGCCCTGGCAGCCAGATCGTCGTGCGGGCGGGCGTGTACCGCGAGTCCACGCTCGTCGTGAACAAACCCGTCACGCTTGTCGCGGACGGTGACGTGGTGCTGGACGGGGAGGGCGCGCGCGCCATCATGAAGGTCACCGCCGACGGCGTGACCGTGCGGGGCTTCACGTTCCGCAACGTGGGCAGCAGCTTTGTCGAAGACCGCGCCGCCCTGCTCGTCGAAAAGGCCGCCCGTTGCACCATCGAAGGCAACACGTTCGAGGCGACGTTTTTCGGCATCTACCTGGCCGAGACTTCCCACTGCACCGTCAGCAACAACACGCTGCGGGGGGAGGGCGCGCAGGAGTCGAAGGCCGGCAATGGCATCCACCTGTGGTACAGCCGCCTGGTCACCATCCGCGACAACCGCGTCACCGGCCACCGCGACGGCATCTACCTGGAATTCGTCGATGGCGCTGCCGTCGAGGGCAACGTGAGCGCCGAAAACCTGCGCTACGGCCTCCACTTCATGTTTGCCGACTCGTGCCGCTACACGCGCAACACGTTCCGGGCCAACGGCGCGGGCGTGGCCGTGATGTACTCCAAGCACGTCGAGATGACGGGCAACCACTTTGCCGACAACTGGGGCGCGGCGGCCTTCGGGCTGTTGCTCAAAGAGATCACCGACAGCCGCATCGCGGGCAACGTGGTTCGGGGTAACACCGTCGGCCTCTACGCCGAAGGCGTCAACCGCGTCGAGGTGAAGGGCAACGACTTTACGCGCAACGGGTGGGCCGTGCGCGTCATGGCCGACGGCTACGCCAACCTGTTCACCGCCAACAACTTCCGAGGTAACTCTTTCGACGTGGGCACCAACAGCCGCCAGAGCAGCAGCCGTTTCGAGGGCAACTACTGGGACGCCTACCGGGGCTACGACATCGACCGCGATGGCGTGGGGGACGTGCCGTTTCGCCCGGTGCGCCTTTTCTCCCTCATCGTGGCCCGGCACGAGCCCGCGATTCTGCTCATGCGCAGCCTGCTCGTGGACCTGCTCGACCTGGCCGAGCGCGTCGCCCCCGTGCTGACGCCCGCCACCCTGACCGACGCCCGCCCCGCCATGCAACCCCTCGCCCGATGACTTCCGCCCTGACACTCGCCATGCCCGAACCGCCTGCCCGCCACCCACAGCGGCTCGATCCGCTCGTCGAGGTGACGGGGTTGCACAAACGCTTCGGACGGCACCACGTGCTACGGGGGGCCAGCCTGCGGCTGCGCCGGGGCCGCGTCACGGCCATCGTGGGCCCCAACGGGTCGGGCAAGACGACGCTCATCAAGACGCTGCTCGGCCTCGTCCGCGCCGATAGCGGTGAGATCACGTTCGACGGCGCGCGCGTCGAGCCGGGCAGCGTGGCCTACCGCACAGAGCTGGGCTACATGCCGCAGGCCGCCCGCTTCCCCGAAAACCTGACCGGGCGCGAGGTGCTGGCGATGCTGCGCGACCTGCGCGGGCCGGAAGCCACGGTGGACGAAGAACTCGTCGGCGCGCTCGGCCTGGAAGATCAACTCGACAAGCCCCTGCGCACGCTTTCGGGCGGCACGCGCCAGAAGGTCAATGCCGCCGCCGCCTTTCTCTTCCAGCCCGAACTCTACGTGCTCGACGAGCCCACCGCCGGCCTCGACCCCGTTTCGAGCGGCGCTTTCAAGGACAAGATCAGAAAGGAGCAGGCGCGCGGGGCCACGTTTGCGCTCACGTCCCACATCGTGAGCGAGCTGGAAGAACTGGCCGACGACGTGGCGTTTCTGCTCGACGGGCAGGTCTGCTACTACGGCGCTGCGGACGATCTCAAACGCGAAGCTGGCACCAGCAAGCTCGAACGCGCCCTGGCCCACCTCATGACCACCCGCCTCCGATGAACGCCGTTTTCTCCGCGCCCGCGCTGGCCGCCAAGATTCTCCGTTATGAACTGAGCGACGTGCTCAGGGGGCGCTGGGTGGTCGCCTACGCCTGTTTCTTCCTGCTGCTCAGCGAGGGGCTGCTACGCTTTGGCGGTGGGGGCGGGCAGGCCGTGCTGAGCCTGCTCAACGTGGTGCTCATCCTCTTGCCGCTCGTGAGCCTGCTCTTTGGCGCGCTCTACCTCTACAACGCCCGCGACTTTACCGAGATGATGCTGGCGCAGCCGGTAGGGCGGGGTGCCCTTTTCGCCGGACTCTACGGCGGCCTGTTCGTACCGCTCGCGGCGGGCTTCGCCGTAGGCGTGTCGCTGCCCTTTGTGTGGCACCCCGTCGAGGCCGCCACCCTGGCGACGCTGGCCCGCCTGGTGCTCACGGGCGTGCTGCTGACGGCTTCTTTCCTCGCCCTTGCCTTTGTGGTAGCCACGCGCTTCGAGGACCGGGCGCGTGGACTCGGCGTGGCCCTGCTGGTGTGGCTCGGCCTCGCCGTCGCCTACGACGGGCTGGTGCTGTTTGTCGTGTACACGTTCGCGGCCTACCCGCTCGAAGGACCGATGATTGCCCTGGCGCTTTTCAACCCCATCTCGCTGGCACGCGTGCTGCTGCTGCTCACGCTCGACGTGGCGGCCCTGCTGGGCTACACGGGCGCGGCGTTCGAGCGCTTTTTCGGCACGGCGTGGGGCACGGGGCTGTCGCTGGCTGCGCTGCTGGCGTGGTGGCTGCTGCCCCTCGCGCTTGCGCGGCGGCTGTTCGTGCGGAAGGATTTTTAGGAGGTTGGAGGATGGGTCAATGGGCAGTAGGCAAGGATCAATGCCGACTGCCCATTGCCGAATCGCCCGTTAGCATCCGTTCCCGCCGGGAGCCTGGGGGGGCAGGCGCGGGTAGACGCGGCCCTGCCCCCTGCCATGCTACGCGCGCTGCTTCCTCTCCACCCCGAACTCCGCCGCGCGGCCCGCGATGCGCGCAATCCGGCAGGCGCGCAAGAGGCTTTGCTGCGCGGGCTGCTTGCAGCCGCACGCGAAACCGAGTTTGGCCGCGCCCACGGCTTTGCCAGTCTCCTCCGCGCGCCCGACGTGGCAGCGGCGTACCGGCAGGCGGTGCCTGTTCAGTCGCGCGAGACGATGGCGGCCTGGCTGCAGCGCGTGCGCGAGGGCGAAAAGGGCGTGCTCTGGCCGGGGCAGGTGCGGCACTTCGCCGTTTCGAGCGGCACGGCGTCGGCAGGCACCATTCTGCCGCGTACCGCCGCCCACCTGCGCCGCGACGCCCTTTTCAGCGTGGGCGTCGGCGTGCAGTATCTGGCCAGCACAGGCCGGTTGGCCCTGCTCGGCGGCAAGCACCTGTCCGTGCCGGGCCGCGTCGAGCCCGATGTGGTGCAGCCCGGTGCCGTCGTGGGCGAGGTGAGCGGGCTCGTGGCCGGGGCCGCCCCTGCCTTTTTTCGCAGACTCTACCAAGCCGTCCCCGACGAAATGGCCAACCTGGAGCGGTGGGATGCCAAGCTCGACGCCATCGCGGCGCGCGCGGCCGCTACCGACGTGCGCATGATCGCGATGGTGCCGTCGTGGAGCGCGGCGTTGTTCGAGCGCGTCCGCGACGCGTACCGCAAAACACACGGCCACGCGCCCGCGACGATGCGCGAGGTGTGGCCACGCCTCCAGGTGTTCGTCTCCGGCGGCGTGGCGCTTTCGTCGTACCGGCACGCGCTGGGCGAGTGGCTGGGCGAGGGCGTGGACTTTATCGAGACGTACGGTGCCAGCGAGGGCTTTTTCTCCTTCATGGAAACGCCTGACGCTGAAGGGATGCGGCTGCACCTGTCCAACGGTGTTTTCTACGAGTTCGTCCCCGAAGCGCGGCGGCACGACCCGAACCCGCCCCGGTTGGGGATTGGCGAGGTAGAGGTGGGGCCGCGCTACGCGCTCTACGTGAGCACGATGTCGGGCCTTTGGAGCTACGCCGTGGCCGACCTGGTGCGGTTCGTGAGCCTGACTCCGCCGCGCATCGTGGTGGCGGGGCGCACGCGCCAGGTGCTCGACCGCTTTGGCGAGGCGCTCCACGCAGAAGAGGCCGAGGCGGCCCTGGCCCACGCCTGCGCCGCGACAGGCGCGCAGCCTGCCGAGTTTCACGTCACCTCGGTGGCGAGCGGGCGGATTCCCCGGCATCGGTGGGTGGTGGCCTTCCAGCGCACGCCCGGCAGCGCCCAGGCGTTCGTGCAAGCGCTCGACGGGCACCTGCGCGAGGCCAACCGGCACTACGCCATCCGGCGTGAAGGAGAGGCGCTGGGCGCGCCCGAAATAGCCGTCGTGGCCCCGCAGGCGTTTCTGGCGTGGCTCAATAGCACGCGCACGCGGGTGGGCGCGCAGACCAAAGTTCCCCGTCTCTCCGAGGAACCAGACGTAGCAGCAGGGATTATCGCCCACAGCCCGGACGCCACGATCTACACGATCTCCTTATAAAACAGCGGCTTGGCGGCTTCAGGCCTTTGCCGCTTCGGAACCCCGCCCCAGGCCCCGCATAGACGCCTGCGCCCACCGCAAACCGCCTCTTACGGTCTGCGCGGCCCAATGGCCCCGGCTTTCCTTCCCTACCAAACGCAACAGGACGCATGTACGTACCTCGCCAGCAGCGGATGCTGGACCAGTATCTTCAGGAAATCGGGCAGATTCCGCTCCTGAAGCCGGACGAAGAAGTGGATCTGGCCCGCCGCATCAAAGAGGGCGATCAGGAGGCGCTGCACAAGCTCACGCGCGCCAACCTGCGCTTCGTGGTGTCGGTGGCGAAAAAGTACCAGGGCCAGGGCCTCACGCTCGCCGACCTCATCAACGAGGGCAACTACGGCCTCATCAAGGCCGC
>CBDUBO010000177.1:0-5481 GCA_965365405.1 uncultured Rhodothermales bacterium
GACGAGACGAGCATCGCCACCGTCGATGCCGACGGGGTGCTGATGCTGGCCGTTCAGGCGCTCGAAAAGCGCACCCGCGAACTCGAAGACCAGGTCGCGCAGCTCCAGATGGAAAAAGAAGTGCTCGCGTACGGCATCAACAACGTCGGCGACACGCTGGCCGCCCGCATCGCCGAACTCGAAGCGCGCCTCGCCGCCCTCACCTCCACCGCCGACAAGCCATGACCAGGTTTCTTTTGCTGATCTCCTGCGTGCTACTCGTGCCCACGCTCGCGGCGCAGACGATCACCGTATCAGGCAACGCCACGCTCGCCGTCTCGAACGGCGCGGTGCTCGACCTGCACAGCGCCACGCTCGACTTCGGCACGACGGGCACGCTGGCCGAAACCACCGGCGGTCGCGTAGCGGGCGGCGTGCTCACCGCCACGCGCACGCTCAACGCGCCGAGCGCCGTGGACGTGGCCGGGCTCGGCGCCACCATCACCTCGGCGCAGAACCTGGGCGCCACCGTCGTCACGCGCGGCCACGCGCCGCAGCAGGCGGGCACAGTGGGCATCGCACGCTACTACGACGTGGCCCCGGCGAACAACGCCAACCTTAACGCCACGCTCGCCTTTCGCTACCACGACGCCGAGTTGAACGGGCTCGCCGAGGCCGACCTGAAGGCGTGGCGCTCCTCGGACGGCGGCGCGACGTACGCCGCGCTGGGTGGCACGCTCGACGCTGCGGCCAACACGCTCACGCTTACCGGGCTGGGCAGCTTTTCGCGCTTCACCGCCGCGGCGCAGGTCGTGGCGCTGCTGGCCGCGCAGGCGTGGTTGCAGGGGCCGTACAACGCGGGCGCCGGGCAGATGAACACCGCCCTGAGCGCCGTGCTGCCCGCCACCGACCCGTACACCGGCACGGCCACCGTGGCCCCCCACTTCTTCACCGCCGACCCCGCCGGGCAGCAGGTCGTGGACTGGGTGCTGGTGCGGCTGCTCACCGGCAACCCCGCCGCGCCGCCGATGACCGTGGCCGCCGAGGTGCCCGCCCTCCTTAAAAAAGACGGTAGCATCGTGGCGACCGACGGCACCAGTGCGCTGTCGTTGCCCGTGCTGGCAGGGTCGTACTACGTAGTGGTGCGCCACCGCAACCACCTGCCGGTGATGAGCAGCAGCGCCGTCGCGCTCGGCGCGGGCACGGCGGCCTGGGACTTCCGCGCGGCGCAGGCGCAGGCCTACGGCGCCACGCCGATGAAAGCCCTCGCGGCGGGCACGTTCGGCCTGTTCGCGGGCGACGGCAACGCGAGCGGTGACATCGGGGCCGCCGACCGCAACAGCGTCTGGCGCGCGCAGAACGGCCTGACGGGCTACCGCGCGGGCGACTACAACCTCTCGGGCGATGTGTCGGCCACCGACCGCAACGCGCTCTGGCGCACCAACAACGGCCGCGCCGCGCAGGTGCCGCCCGCGAATTAGTCATTGGTCATTGGAGGTTGGAAGAACCCGTTCAATCGCCCGTGACCAGTGACCTGTGACCAACCTCCAATTCCAACCTCACCATGCCACGCTTGCTACTTTTTCTCGCCCTCGTCGGCTTTGCCGCTACCACCTCGGCCCAACCCATCGTGGACGGGCGCATCGTGACGAGCCTCAGCGGCAATACGCTGCTGGCCACTGTGCAGATCAAAACCAACACGGGCACCGATGACCTCGGCGCCTCCACCTTCCGCCTGTCCTTCAACGACGCCGCCCTCGACCCGGCCTCCGAGTCGCCCTTCGGCGGCTTTCTCGTCGATGGCACGGATTACACCTACCACAACTTCGACAACAACACCGACGCCAACTACTTCAACGCGACGGTTTCCTACCCGCTGCAAAAGCGCATCTACCTCAACATCGAACTGCTCGTGGACAACAGCGGCACAGTGGTGCCGGCGACGTGGATGGACGTGGTGACGCTGCGCTTCAAGGTGACAAATCCGGCGGCCGATGCCGAACTGGAGTTCGCAATGCCGGGCATCGGGGACGGCCTTCCTGCCGGCCAGGAGCTCTACGACGGCGACAACGCGACGCTCTGGACGATTGGCACGTTCACGGGCAGCACGGTCACGCTGCCCGTCGAACTGGCCGGCTTCGAGGCGATGCGCGACGGTGAGGCGGTGGTGCTGGCGTGGCAGACGGCGAGCGAGACGAACAACGCCGGTTTTACCGTCGAGCTGCGCGCGCCAGGTGAAAGTGCCTTCCGCGAAGTGGGCTTCGTGGCCGGAGGCGGCACGACGGTCGAGGCGCGGCACTACACGCACCGCGTCGAGAAGCTGGTGCCGGGGCGCTCCACGTTCCGGCTGCGGCAGACGGACTTCGACGGCACGCAGGCGTTCTCGCCCGAAGTCGAGGTGGACGTGGAGATGACGGAAGTCTTTCGCCTGACGGCCGCGCATCCGAACCCGTTTGCAGGCAGCACGCGCCTGGGCCTGATGGTGCAAGCGCCGCAGCGTGTGGAAGTGGCAGCGTACGACGCGGTCGGGCGGCGCGTGGCGCTGCTCCACGAAGGCGTGCTGACCGGCAACGAGCCGCACACGTTTACGCTCGACGCGGACGGCCTGCCGGGTGGCGTCTATTTCCTCCGCGTCGTCGGCGAGCGGTTCGTTCGCACCGAACGGGTCGTGCTGGTGCGGTAAGCCCCTGCACACATTCACCAGCACGCTTTCCGCACAATGCGATACACCGGAGGATGGATGCTGCTCGCCCTGGTGCCGCTCGCGTTCGCCTGCGGTGCGTGCCTGATGCCGCGCCGCCCCGCCGTGCCGGAGAAAGTGGAAACCGTCGGCCCGTTCGAGATCGTCACGCGCACGCGGCAGTCCCTTTCCGGCTGGAACGAGGGGCCGCTCCGATGGACCGGGCACGAGGACTACGCGGTGCGCTACCGGGGCGCGCCCTTCGCCTTCAGCGGACGGGCGGGGCTGTTCCGCGACACGACGGCGCGCTACGAGCACTTCAACGCAGTCATCACGTTCGAGACACTGGAGCCGGCTTTCATCGTCAACGTGGGCGATCCCAACAACCGGAGCTTTTTTTATCTCATCCGGGAGGTGGACGGAGCGGCAACCGCCACGTTCCTGGCCGAAACCTCTGGCGGGGTATCAGCCGACTGGATCGGCGCGGCGGACTCGGTCAAGGTGCGCGACGTGGCCGTGCACCGCCGCCACCTGGGGGCTGGACGCCTCATGCTGCTGGGCGAGTACTGCGTTTTCGACGTGCAGACGCTAACGGCTTATGCGTTAAGCCGCCATCCGGGCGCCTCCCTGAATCAGTTCAAACCGCCCATCGCCGTTTCGCCCGACAGGCGCAGCCTCGTCCGGTTCGGCTATGGCCCTTCGCCCGAAAACGCACCGCTGCTCGTCGTCTTCGGCTTCCATGCCGATACCTCGTATGCGCTCTCCATCGACCAGCGCCGGATGCGCTTCAACGGGTGGGAAGAGATAGACGGCGCGTGGCTCGAACACCACTTTGCGTGGCAGCCAGATGCGCAGGGGCGTGACGGCCTTGTGCCGCGCCCGGACGCCGCGCCTTTGCCCTACCGAGGCCGGCTCACCGTCGATCCCGCCGACGGCTACCACGAGTACCGGCTCGAACGGGTGCAACCGGAGATGCGCGCGCGCTTCGTGGCGTTTCTCGAAGACGAATTCGGGGCCGAACGCCTCACGTCCCCCAACCTGCCTGGTGCCGACGATCTGCGTATCGCGGGCCAGCTGGTGCACGCCTATTTCTACGACGGCACGCTGAGCGTGTGGATGGATCGTGGTACGGACGCCCGCCTCGTGGCCGACATCGCGCGGCGTTTCGACAAGACGCTGCGTACCGGCGCCTACGACGCCCTGTTCGCGCGTTGAGGCGCGCGCGTCGGCACGCGGTAACTACAGCCCCCCCAGCATTCCCACCACGCCCGTGCGGATCATGGCGACCGAGATGGCGGCCAGAAACAGGCTCGCCACCTTGGCCACCGCCTTCGATGTGTTCGCGCCCAGCTTCCGCATGATCATCGGGCCGCCCAGAAAGAGCACGAGCACGAGCAGCAGGTTGAGCGTGAGCGAGGCCATCGTGGCCGGGTAGCCATAGTTCTGCTGGCTCACGATGATGGTCGTGATGGCCGCCGGGCCGATGACGAGCGGGATGCCCAGCGGCACGATGCCCACGTCCTGCCCGGCCTCCCCATCCGGCGCGCGGCGCTTGAGGTCGCTGAAGAGCAGGTCGGAGATCGAGAGCACGAGCAGGATCAGGCCGCCCCCCACGCGCAGGTCGTTGACGGTGATGCCGAGCGTGCGGAAGATGAACTCACCCGCAAACAGGATGAGCACGGCCACGATAAAGGCGGCAAGTACGGCCTGCACGGCGAGCGTGCGCCGCTGCCGGCTGGTCATCCCCTCGGTGAGCCCGATGAAGAGGGGCAGGATGCCGAGCACGTTGACGGCGACGAAAAGCGGCAGGAACGCCTTGAGGAAGTCGTTGAGAAACTGGGCAAGCGTCATGGCAGTGCACCGGGGCCGGTGCAGATGGGAGGGAGAAAGGGCAACTTTTTACCCGCTGCCGGTTCTGGGGGCAGCGTGCAAGGGTCTGCTGTCCGGCGTACGCAATCTGCCTGCCGTTTCACGACCAAAGTATCCCGCCTGTGCTGAAGGCCCTGCGAATTTCGCCCGCCCTGCTGTGCCTGCTCCTGTGGGGCTGCGCGTCCCCTTCGTCGCGCGAGGGCGAGGTGATCCTTTTCGACACGGCGCTGCCCGTCTCTTTCGAGGTGATCGGGGCAGGCGCGACGGCCGCGCTGGACACGTCGCTCGAAGTGGCCGTGCGGGACGTGCAGGCGTGGGACACGTTGCAGCGCCGCCTCACCTTCCACCGCCCGGCCCGCGCCGTGGACCTGGACGGGGCCATGCTGCTCGTGGCTGCCGTCGAGACGGCCCGTAGTGGGCACGCCCTCCGCTTCGACACCGTCGAGGAGGACTCGGCGGGTGTGGTCGCCACCTACACCGTCTTCACGCCGGGGGCGGACTGCTTTACCGACGCGACGCCGCAGCATCCCTTCCAGGTGGTGCGGCTGCGCAGCGTGCCTGGCGTGGTGCGCTTCGTGCGGCAGGACGAGGCGCTGCCCTGTACGGCGGAGCGGTGGTGAACGGCGCGGTGTAGCACGCGCTGCCCGGGCCGTCTCATTTCACGAAAAAGCCCGACGAGCCGGGGCCTGTCGGGCGGGGTGGAGATTTCAGGAGTCAGAGTTCTTCTTCCTCGTCCTCGTCGTCGAAGAGCAGATCTTCTTCCTCCTCGTCTTCGTCGAGTTCGTCCTCGTCGTCGAAGTCGAAGTCGTCTTCTTCGTCGAGTTCGTCTTCGTCCTCGTCGAGTTCGTCGTCATCGAAGTCGAGGTCGTCGTCCTCTTCTTCGAGGGCACGGGGGAGGGTGAGCAGGTCTTCCTCGTCGGTCATCAGCGGGCTCATGGCGGGTGAGGCGTTGG
>CBDUBO010000178.1:0-5473 GCA_965365405.1 uncultured Rhodothermales bacterium
AGGGGGCGTATTTCAGCCAGGCCAAGGCGCTGGCTACCGAACTGGTGGCGGGCCTCGCCGATGGCGACGAAGTCTTTCTGCTGCCCACCGCGTCCGACCCCACGCGCCGCCCCGCAGTTTTCCGCACCCAGGCCGCCCTGCTCGACGCCCTCGCGGCGCTCGAAGTCGAAAATGCGACGCAGCCCATCACGCACCTGCTCGATCGCGCGGCATCGCTGCTCGAAAACGCCGCCCATCCCGTGCGCGAGATTTACGTCGTCTCCGACTTCCAGGCGTCCACTCTCGCCGATTCCGTCCAGACCTCCATTCCCTTTCAGGGGCGCGTCGTGTTGTTGCCGGTGGGAGGGGGGCAGCAGGCCAATGTGTCCGTCGCAAACGTCGCCGTGACGAGCCGCATCGTCGAGCAAGGGCAGCCCGTCACGCTGTCCGCTACGCTGGTCAACCACGGAGCCAGTGCGCTCGAAGACTACGGCGCGGCCGTTGTGCTGGAAGGCCGGACGGTAGCGCGGGCCGTGGCGAGCCTGCCGCCTGGCGTTCCTACCACGGTCGCGTTTACGTTCACGCCGGAGCAGCGGGGGTGGCTGGAGGGCGCCGTCACCATCGAGGCGGACGAATTCGAGGACGACAACGCCCGCGCCTTCGCGCTCTACGTGCCGGAGCGCCGCCGCGTGCTCGTCGTGCGCGGAGACGGCAGCTCGACGCGCTACATCGAATTGGCCCTTTCACCCGCGCTGGCGCAGGGGCAGGGCGCGTTCACCACGACGGTGCTGCCCGAGGCCCAGCTTGCCGCCGCCGACCTGTCCGCCTTCGATGCCGTCGTGCTGGCGGGGCCTGCCACGCTTGCTTCGGGTGAGGCGCAGGCGCTGGCGCAGTTCGTCGAAGGCGGCGGCGGCCTCCTCGCGTTTCCGTCCAGTGCCCCCGCGGCCCTCAATGCCGTGCTGGCGCAGACGGGCGGCGGCACGCTGGCCCCCCCTGTCGGGACGCCCGGCACCCCGGCGGCCACCTTCGGGCGTGTGGACCGCGAGCATCCCGTCTTTGCGGGCGTTTTCGATGCGGCACGCGGACAAGTAGAGCAGCCCGACCTGTACCGCTACGCGCCCTACCGTCCTTCCGGGCGCGCCGAAACCACGCTCATCGCCCTCGCGGACGGGCAGCCGTTTCTCCAGGAGATCCGGCACGGCAGCGGGGCGATTCTGCTTTTCACCAGCGCGCTCGATGGGCGGTGGACCGACCTGCCCACGCGCGGTTTGTTCGTGCCCCTGCTCTACCGTAGCCTGTTCTACCTCGCCGCCTCCGAGGGGCTACAGGGCGAGCAACTGCGGGCAGGCGAGCCGGCCCGGTTGCAGGTTGGAGGCCGGCACGAGGGCGCTGCTTTTACGCTCGAAGCACCCGGCGGACAGCAGTACGTGCTCAGCGCCCGCCCGCTCTTTGGAAGCACGCTGCTGGAAAACGACGAGCCGCTCCAGGAAACGGGCACCTACACGCTCCGCGCGGGCAGTGAAGTGGTTCGGCAAGTTGCCGTCGGGCTGGATCCGCGTGAGTCCGACGGGCAGGTGCTTGGGGGCAGAGAAGCACGAGAGAATATCACAGCTGTGACGGGCCTGGAACCCGTTCTCGTGGAAGCCTCCGAGGCGGGCGCTACGCGCGCGCAAACGGCACTGGCGGCAGGGAGCGGCGGGCGCGAAATCTGGAACATCCTCTTATGGGTCGCATTGCTCTTTCTCGTCGCCGAAACGCTTATCGCTCGGCGGTGGCGACCGCAGCATCGTTCCGTCTGATTCGCGTCCGTGTCATGGACCTGCCGACCCTCCGCGCCCTCTTCTTCGCCGTCGCCTTCGCGGGCTTCGCGGGCGTCACGGTTACGCTGCTGGCGCTGACGGTCCGCAACCGGCTCCACGCGCCTCAGGCCGTGCTGGCGTGGACGGATCGAAAGGTGTACCGGAGTGCCCTCTGGCCGCTCGGGTTCATCGTGCTCATGGGCGTGTGTACGGTGCTGGCCGCTGGAAGCGAACAGCCCATTGCCCTCTGGCAACTGGCCGGATCCATGCTATGTGGCATGTGCTGGCTGGCCGCGGTCGTGCTGGCCCACACCGTCATCGTGACCGAAGAGGGCATCATCACCAACCTCAACCACCCCGAGCGCACTGTGCGGTGGAACGACGTAGTGGATTACTTCGAGGGGGGCGCGGCGCCGTGGCATTATGCCTTCTTCCTGTACGATGCCGCTGGCCGCCGCGTCCGCCGCGACCTGTGGGTGCCACGCCCACTGCGCCGCACCTTCGGGCAGATGGCGGACGAGATGCTCGAACACCGCTTCGAGGTTTCGGCCTACCAGTCGCGCCGCCGCGAAACGCTGCGCTGAGCCTGAGGGCCGAAAGAGGCTAAGTGGCGTAAATGCAGGTGTTTGGCGCGTGCAACCCTGTCGCCCTGACGGCGTTGCAGCGCTTCTATCGTCTATCCTGTTCGTAGCTATTGCACCAGACTACACCGCAGGCGCGTGAGCGCGCCATTCTCGTGGGCGTCAGCACCAGCAGCGCCGCCCGCAACGACCTCGAAGATTCGCTCGACGAACTGGCCCAGCTGGCCGATACCGCTGGCGCAGAGGTAACCGACCGCCTGACGCAGAATTTGTCGCAGGTGCAGCCTTCCACGTACCTGGGATCGGGCAAGGTGCAGGAGCTGAAGCTGCTGGCTGAGCAGCAAAATGCCGACCTCGTCATCTTCGACGACGACCTGTCGCCCATGCAGATTCGAAACCTGGAGCGGCAGATCGGTTGCAAGCTTGTCGACCGCTCGGGCCTCATCCTCGACATTTTCGCCTCGCGGGCGCGCTCGGCCACGGCTAAGGCGCAGGTGGAGCTGGCACAGCTCGATTACCTCCGCACGCGGCTGACGCGGGCGTGGACGCACCTCTCGCGTCAGAAGGGCGGTATCGGCACCAAGGGGCCGGGCGAGACGCAGATTGAAACCGACCGTCGCCTCATCGGCAACCGCATGGCGACGCTGCGTGAGCGTCTGGAACGCATAGACAGGCAGCGCACCGCTCAGCGCCAGCGCCGCGCCGAGTTTACCCGCTTTGCGCTCGTGGGCTACACCAACGCGGGCAAAAGCACGCTCATGAACGCGCTGGCAGGCACCGACGTGCTGGCCGAGAACCGTCTTTTCGCCACGCTCGACGCCACGACGCGCCTCGTCGCACTCGACGCGAACAAGGAGGTGCTGCTCTCGGACACCGTCGGGTTCATTCGCAAGCTGCCCCACCGCCTCATCGAATCGTTCAAGAGCACGCTCGACGAAGTGCGCGAGAGCGACATCCTGCTGCACGTCGTGGATGCGTCGCACCCGCGCTATGAAGAACACATTGCCGTGGTTCGCGAAACGCTGAAAGAACTGGACGCGCTCGACCGCAAGACCTTGCTTGTCTTCAACAAGGTGGACGAGTTGGAGGTGCGTGGCATCCTGCCCGGCTTGCGCGAGCAGTTTCCCGACGCCGTCTTCGTGTCGGCTCTGCGCGGAGTGGGGCTGGAAACGCTGCGCGCCCGGATGCTCATGCTGGCCGAGGAGGATTACGTGACGCTTCAGGCCCTCATTCCGGTGCATGAGGGTGGCGCGCTGACGCACCTGCGTCGCGTGGCGGACGTGCTGGAAGAGTCCTACGGTTTTGCCACCCACCGCGACGACCCGGAGGGCGAGCCGGTGGCCGTAGCCGCGCTGCGGTTCCGCGTAGCGCCGCACCACCACGAGGATCTGCTGCCCCTGCTGCACCGATACCGCCCGCTCGTGCGCCTGGAAGAGGCCGGTTGAGCGGCGAAGGCGATGCGCTTCGGGTGCGAATGGCGATGCCGCCCCGCGCCAGTTGTACACGGTGGTCGCGCTGCTGCTGCCCTCAGGGCAGGAGATAAGCTCTTGCACCTGGGCAAATTCCTTCGTAAATCCAACCGCGCGACCTGCTCAGGGGCACGGCATGATGCTTGCCTTTACTCCGGTAGCGTTGACCTGGCCTCACGGCCACCCCCCTTATGCCTGAAACGATCATCACCTGGACGCCCGACCCCATCCGGCCGTCCGACTCCATAGAAGACGCGCTTGGTCGGATTCTCGACGAGGCGTGCGGCGTGTTGCCGGTGGTAGATGCTGCAGACACGCTGGTGGGTGTCATCACCGAGACGAGTCTGCTTGAAGCCGACAGCCCGGATGCCGAGGTCGCCTCGGTGCTGGGTGGCCTGCCGGTCAGCATTGCGCCGGACGCGCACGTGTTCGAGGCCACCAAGCTGATGGTGCAGCATGGCATGGCAGCTCTTCCCGTCGTGGACGAGGGCAACCACTACTTGGGTTTTGCGCGCCGCCACGACATTTTCGAACGCTTTGCCGGAATGCTCGCCACGCAGGAATCCGGTGCCGTAGTGTCGGTAGAAGTCGCGCCTCGTGACTATTCGTTGGCCAAGCTCGTCCACACCATCGAGCAGAACGACGTGCAGATCCGCTCCATCGTGTCCGAAGTGCCGGACGGAGAGACGGGATCGGTGCGGCTCACGCTCAAGCTCAACGTAGTGGACGCCGCCCGCGTGCGGCACATGCTGGAGCACTACGGCTATCGCGTGGCGGCCTCCTACGGCGAGGTCGCCGACGAGGACGATCTGCGCGAACGCATCGAAGCGTTTGTGCGGTATCTCGAAGTCTGACCCGGAGTTGTCTGTGGAGATGGAAAGCTCGGAGCGCGATGCGCTGCAAGCGGTCGAGACGGCCGCGCTCTTGTCCACGCTCTCGGTAGCCGCCGAGTGGATGAGTGCCTACCAGGCCCGCCGGGATGGGCGCGACCCAAGTGAGCAGCAGCCGCACGGTATAGCCCAAGAGGCTGGCCAGACGGCCGGGGCGGATCTTGCCGACCTGTCCATGCGGCTTGTAGCCTCGCTCACGCTGGAGCAGGAAACGGGTGCCGCCGCGCTCTTGCGTCGCCTCGACCAGATGCTGGTGCTGCGGCGTATGGGGGCCCTCCTCACCGCATTACACCAGCACCTGTTGAGCCTGTACCCGGCGGTAAGCGAAAGCGTGGTCGAGAACGCGCGCGAAACGCTGCGCGCCCGCGCACTGCTGGCCGCGCAGGACGGTAAGGCTTTTCACGAGGCCGCCGCTCTTTTTGCCAGCCGCGTCCTCCGGCTCGTAGCCCAGGTGCGCGACGAGATGGGCTGACAGCCTCGGCCAGGCGTGTCGCGGCGGAGTGTGCAGGCAGCTTCCGATGCCGGAAAAGCCGTCTGCAGGCCGTATCTTGGGCGATTCTCAATAGGTCCCAGCGCGAACGGAAAGGGCGTTCGGGCGTTGGCAAAACGCTTTATCCCACCGGCGTCTGCCCCTCTCGCGGCGGACGCGCCACTATACGCTATGCAGCCAGAAAGCAACACTCCCCAGCCCGGCTACGGTGCCTCCAACATCCAGGTGCTCGAAGGGCTGGAAGCCGTACGCAAGCGCCCGGCCA
>CBDUBO010000179.1:0-5460 GCA_965365405.1 uncultured Rhodothermales bacterium
TCACCAGCGCAAGCTCTGGAACGGCAGGCCCCACCTGAGCAGCGCGTACGGGGCCACGTAGCGGTCCAGCCCCGTTTCGGCGTCGCTCAGCGACTCGGCGCGCACGGCGGCGGCGGCGTAGAGTCCGGGCAACCATTCGTAGCCCACGGTCGCCTCCACGAGCCACTGCGTCTGCCGCACGCCCTGCAAAATGGTGACGCCCGTGTCCGACACGCGTGTGGTGTAGGGCAGGCGCGGGTCGCCGCCGTAGTTCTGGGTAGCCGTGTTGCGCCCGCGCCGCGTGTAGCCCACGTTGAGCTGCGCGTTCAGGCGCGGCGTGGCCTGGTAGTCGGCGAAAAAACTCCAGTCCACGGCGTTGGGACCGGCGGGGTGGCCCAGCCCGTCTCCGTAGTGCAGAAACGACGTGGCAGGGGTGAGGTGGGCGTAGAGGTAGGGGCGCAGCCGCGTCCACTCGGCGCGCAGCGAGAGGCCGGAGAGAGGCACGTCGGCCAGGTGTGCGCCCAGCGTCCAGGCCCACTTGTTGGCCCAGTTTTTCTTGCCGACGAGGCTGGCGGTGAACTCGTCGAACAAAAGGTCGCCGTAGAGGCGCACGCCGGGATAGGCCGTCCAACCCACGCTTGCGCCCACGAAGGCGTTGTCTGGACTGTTGCGATCCTGCTCGGCGGAGCGGTAAAAGAGGATCGGGTTGAGGTAGGCTACGTCGAAGCCGTCGCGGCGGCGGGCGCTGCTGGTGTCGGTGAAAAGGATGCCTTCGTAGGCGCTCACGTCTACGCGCCCCGGTAGGCGCAGCGTGAGGTGGTGAAAGGCCCCGTAGCGGCGCGGAAACGGCTCGGCGTTGCGCGTCGGCGTCTGCACGTTGGTGAAGTTGGCGAACACGTTGACGTACTCGACGCGCCAGACGGACGTGCGGATCTGGAGGTGGTCGTAGGGCGCGGCGTAATCGCTCAGCAGCAGGCTCGTGCGGCCCGGCCCCCACCGGTTGCGGTCGCGCCCGGCGCGCAGTTCGAAAAAGCGGCTTTTGAAGCCCACGACGCCCACTGCCCGGTAGTAGTCGAGCGCGTTGCCCTCGTAATCCTGCACGTTGCCCAGCCGTGGCGCGGTGTTCGCACGGCGGTCGAACAGGTAGCGCACGTCGCGGCGCTGGTTTTCTTCGACCCGCGCCTCGAAAAAGACGGGGCCGACGTGCCCCGAGCCGCGCACGCCGCGCGTGTTCTGCCACACGGGTACGCTGGTTTCGCGCCCCGCCTGCTCGCTCTGCCGTCCGCGCCCGTAGGCGAGGTAGAAGAGCGGGTTGATCTGGAGGGCATAGCCGTCGCCTCCGGCAGCAAAAACATCGTGCCCGTTGGGGTAGAGAAAAGGCAGCCGGCGGCGCAGTGCGGCCACGCCCGGCCCGGTTTCCTCGCCGCGCAGGCGGGCCAGCAGCAGCCGGTCGGTGCGCGACAGGCCGTGCGGGTACGCGGCCAGCGTGTCCAGGTACGCCTGCGCCTGGTACGCCGACAGCGGGCGGTGCGTCAGGATGGCGTCGGGGAGGCGGCCTGCCGCGTGCTGCCGGACGAGAAAGCGATCCAGGTCGCCGTCGAGTTGAATCAGACCATCCTGCTGCGCCTTGACGGGCAGGACGAGGAAAAGCGCCACGAGGGCAGCAGCAACACGCATACGGGTAACGGGATAGCCGCGAAGATAGCACGATGCCCGCCGCGCAGAGGTCTTTACCATTCCTCGCAAGGCCCGCAGCCAGCCCCTGCGCGAAAGGGAGAAGTAGGGGCAAAAAAGATGAGAGGCGCCGGGTTACGCACCGCGCCGAGCCCGGTCTATCAGGCCGAACCAGCCTGCCCGCTGCCATGTGTCGGTTTCTCTTCTCCGCTGCGACGCTATTCGTGCTCTCTGCCGCAGCGCAGGCTCAAACCGTTGCCGACACCCTTTTTGCGTGGCAGGGATATGGCCGCAGTTCGCTCTGCCGCATTTCCGTGTACGCCACCCCCACCAGCGAAGACCGCCCCCATACGGTCGTAGTGCGCGAGGTGGGCGGCAACGCAGGCGACTCGACGCTCGACGACGCGCGCTACCTCGTTGAGCAGGTAGGGCGTACGTACGGCATAGATCCGGCGGCGGCGACGTGGGTGTTTCATTGGGGCGCGTTTTCGTACGAAGGCGCGCAGGGAAGCAAGGAATTGCTTCTTCAAGCCACGTTCCGGCGTGGCAAAACCGGTAGCCTCACGTCGCCGTCGTGGCGGCTCGTATCCCGCCCCGAGGTCGAAGAACTCACCGACCGGCAGTTCCGGTAGCAGGCGCAACGCGTGCGCCGCCGGTAGCCATGAAAAGGGCAGCCAGGGGTGGGCCGAGGGCTGCGAGGGCGGCGGCTATAAACACCCACGCGCCGCCGAGCGCAGCGGGCCAGAAGCCGGTGAGCGGCACGAGCGTGGCGAGCAGCACCCCTACGAGCGCGGCCAACCCCGATGCGCCGTGCGTGGGCAAGCCCGCGCCGCGCGCCGCCGCCGCCAGCCCCAGCGTCACGAAGCCGAGCAGCATGAGGTGGAGGTAAAGCACGCGCAACCCGGCCAGCGCAGCCCAGTGCACACCAGGCACGAGGGCTACAGCGATCTGCCCCACCGCCTTCACGGCCAGCAGGGCAAGGGCAACGCGCCACAGACCTGACCTGAGGCGCGGCCAGAGCATAACCACGGTGGCGAGCAGCGCCGCGCCTACGAGCCCGCTGCCCACGCCCGCCAGCCCTTTCCACAGCGGCGGCACGAGTCCTGCGGGCATGGCGAGCGCGAACGTGAACGGCACACCCGCCGCAACTGCGAAAAGCGGGTGGTGCGAAAGGCTGCGTGCGCCTCCCGTTTCGGCGGCTGCGTAGGCGAGGGCCAGCACGCCCACCACGAACCACCCTTCGCCGAACACGTCGAGAAACAGGTGGGTGAGGGCCGCGCTGAGCGCCTCGGTAGCCACGCCGAGGGGTTGCGAGAGCGCCAGCCCCCACGCGCCCAGCGTGGCCAGCACGAGCAGGCCGAGGGCCAGGTCGAAGCGCTGCGCGGCGGGACCGCCGAAGCCCTGGCGGCGCGCGTGCGCGTACAGGATCACAAATCCGTACCACCCCAGCACGTTGAAGCCCGCGGCCATCACCGAAAGCGGCAGGCGCGTGCCGCCCAGCACGGCCGGCGCGTAGCCCCACAGCAGAAACGGCGGGTACGCCAGCAGGGCCAGCCCGAACACAGCGGCCAGCACCGCGCCGACGCCCCGCATCCGGCGTCCCGTTGCCTGCTCCACGTGCGCCGCCACGAGCGCCATGAGCGCGGGCGTGGCCCAGCCGAAATACATCAGGTGGGAGTGCGCGTGGCGCACGTTGACGGGGTGGAGTCCCGTGGCCCAGCCCTGCGCCACCACCCATCGGAAGAGGGCGCCCGTGAGGCCGGCGAGGGCGAACACGACCAGGGACGCGCGCCAGGCGCGTTCCAGCGCGGGGCGCGGGGCCGTCACAGCGCCTCGCCGTCCAGCACGGGCCACAGCCCCAGCTTGACTTGGAAAACCCCCGCGATCTGCTCGGCACGGGCCTTCATGCGGCTGGCGTTGGGGCCGCTGAAACGCCCGTCCACGACGGCGTGAAAGCGTTCCAGCCAGCGCGTGAAGTGCGCGGCGTCGAGGCCGGGCAAATCCGCGTGCACGTCGAACGGGCGGCCCCGGTAGGCCCCCGTAGCAAACACGACCGAAGACCAGAAGGCGACCATGCGGGGCCTGTGGGCGTCCAGGTCGATGCCCGCGAAAAAGCGGCCCAGCACCGGATCGTCGGTGATGTCGCCGTAAAACGCATCCACGATGCGCGCTACGTCGTGGTCGTCGTAGAGGTCGGGGAGGGGGGAGGAACGGTCAGGCATGGCTATTTCAGCAGGATGAGCAGCATCCGGCACGGCGCGGGGGCGTGGAGGGCGTGCGGCACATTCCCCGGCAACAGGATGGCGCTTCCGGACGAGGCCGCGTGCGTGACCCCTTCGAGCGTGAAGGCTATCTCGCCCTCCAGCACGACGGCCAGGGCGTCGAAAGCCGACGTGTGCTCGGACAGCTCCTCGCCTGCCGCGAAGGCGAACAGCGTGGCCGAGCCGCCCTTCGTCTTGGCCAGCACGCGGCTCACGATGGCTTCGGGCGCGAACGGCGCGAGGGCAGAGAGGGAGACAGGTTCGGCAGGCTGCATGGAAGTCAGGATTCAGGAAGAAGCACGGCGAGCCGGAAATCGTCGCTGCGCACGCGCTCGGCTAGGCTGGCCAGGCTCACGTCGTCGAACATGCGGCGGATGCGCTCGCGCGTGGGGGCCCACTGCTCGTGGAGCGGGCACGGCTTCTGCTCGCCGCAGCCCGGCAGGCCCAGCACGCACTGCGTGAACACCCCGTCACCGTCGATAGCCGCGACGATCTCGCGCAGCGGAATCTGCGACGCCTGCCGCGCCAGCGCAATGCCACCCGCAGGCCCGCGCGACGACGTGAGCACGCCATGCTGCGCAAGCGTCTGGACGATTTTGGCGAGAAACGGATAGGGGATGCCGAGCGCGTCGCTCACGGTGCGGATGGCCACGTAGCCGGCGTCCGGCGTGGCAGCCAGGTAGAGGGCGGCGCGGAGGCCGTATTCGCAGGCACGAGAGAGAAGCATCGGCGCAGACATCGGATGCTGCAAGAATAGGACTTATTTATCCTTATAACAAGCAGAAGCCCCCCAGAGGGCAGGAAAGGACGATTCTGCAAATAGGATTCACTTGTCCTAAATATTTAGATGTCGTATCCTGACGATAAAGAGGACAAAATAGTCCTCTATGAAAATCCACCCGCCTCTCTCCTTCTTCTGAACTGCTATGAACCGTTGCCTGCCCTTTCTCGCTGCCGCTTTGCTCGTCCTCTTCGCCGCCTGCGGCGGGGGGGCAGACGCTCCTGCCGGGGACGCGCCTTCTACTGCCACGGCCCCCGCGCCGGCCGGACTCCCGGTGCAAACCGTGGAACTGGGCCCGATTGACGCGGCGCTGGCGACGCAGGGGCAGCAGGTGTTCGACACCCGCTGCACCACGTGCCACAAGATGGATGCGCGCTACGTGGGCCCGCCGCTGGGCGACGTGACCGAGCGGCGCACCCCGGAATACGTGATGAACATGATTCTCGCGCCCGAAAAGATGCTCCAGCACGACGCGGACGCCAAGGCCCTCCTGGCCGAATACAGCGTCCCGATGACGAATCAGAACCTGTCGCACGAGGAGGCCCGCGCCATTCTCGAATACCTGCGGCAGGTGGCGGAGGCCACGAACTGACCTCGAACCCTCACTCAACGCCTCCTTAGGAGGTACGCTATGAAACGCTTCTCGACCCTCCTCTACGGCCTCGCAGCCGTTGCCGTGCTCGGCACGCTCGCCTTTTCCTGCCGCACCACGGGCACGGCCTCCGGCGTGGATGCCGACGCGGCGCAGGCCGTGTACGTCGCCCC
>CBDUBO010000180.1:0-5459 GCA_965365405.1 uncultured Rhodothermales bacterium
CGGCGCTCGGCATCGCGGGCGGCCTGGGCCTTTTCGTACTCCGCCTGCCGCTGGGCGCGGATTTCCTCCCTGCGTTCGCGGCGCGCGGCGCGGCCTGCCTGAAAGCCCGCCCACCGCGCCTTGAACCAGTCCACGACGGCCATCACCCATTCCTCGACGCGGTCAATGGCCCGCTGCACGTCGCCCTCGACGAGCAACAGCACCGTGACGGCCACGAGCAGGAGCAGCACGATAAAAGAGCCCGGTGCGCCGAAGATGCGGTCGAGCCAGAGGGCGAAGCCGCCGCCCACGGCCCCCGACCAGTGCTGCAAATCGGCTCCCGTCGTCAGCCCGAACCAGCCGATGAGGCCGGCAATCTGGAGCGAGAGCGCGAGCGTGAGCACGGTGACGAAGGGCAGAAAGACCGTTTCACGGTGCCGGAAAAGCACGTAGCCCCACGCGGCCACGAGCGCCCCGAAGAGAAGCGACACGTAGCCCAGAAAGCCTTCGACGAACACGTATCCCAGCCACGCGCCCACGCTGCCCACCAGGTTCTGCACGCCCACGGGCGGGTTGACGAGCGTGCGCAACGACATCTGCCGCGCCACGTCGTTGTCGGCAGGGGTGAAGGAAACGAGCGCGAGGACGAAGAGCGCCGCGACAGCCATCATCGTCAGGCCGAGGACTTCGCCCCGGCGCTTGTCCGACAGGCTCGGACGCGCTTTTCGGGTGCCGGAAGCGGTCTTGGGTTTGCGTCGGGGGGGCGTGCTGCTCATGGCCGAAATCTACGGCTCCGGCGCAGGGCGGCAAAGCACGGATTGCGTCAGCGGGGCCGAAAAGCGGGCTGCCGCCGTCACGGGAACGCTGCTCGGTGGGGGGCGTGGCGGGGCCGCTCAGGCCGCCTTTTTGCCTTTGAGCGCCACCAGGCAGTTGTCGCGCAGCACGGGCACGAGGGGTAACGTATCCACGCCGGCAGCCGTGGCAATGTCGGCCTCGAAGCCGGCTTCCACCAGGCGGCGCGCGTGCGTGCTCTGGCGCAAGGCTTCGCCAAGCGCGTGGGCCTCGCCCTGATACTGCCGGAGGGCGATGCGTACGGTGTCGGACGCGTCGCCGGCCAGCTGCCCATCGGAGAGGCGGTGCACGAGCAGGCCCGCGCACAGCGTGTCTTCGAGCGAGACGCGCCCTTTCCAGCCGCTGCACACGATCGTCACGTCGAGGTCGGCGGCACGGAGCGCCTCGACGGTCGCCTGGGCGTTGACGAGCGCGCCGGCCAGCAGGAGGGCGCTGCCTCGCGCCGCCACGAACGCGCCGCTGCCGTTGGTGGTGTTGAGGATGATGGTGCGCCCGGCAACGGTTTCGGCGCGGTACTCGTCGGGCGAGTTGCCCAGGTGGTAGCCCTCGATGCGGATGGCGTCGCGCTCTCCGCCCAGCAGGAACGAGGCCGGGTCGAGGTTGGAAGCGATCTTGCCCGCCTCCGCCATGTCCGCCACGGGGATCACGCCGCGCGCCCCGTTGGCGAGGGCCGTCACGACCGTCGTGCAGGCGCGCAGCACGTCCACGACGACGACGGCGCGGCCGCGCACGTCCTCGCTGCGCAGGCCGGCAGGGGTGAGAAAAACTTCGACGTTCAACGGGGCGACCTACTTGTGGAAAGGGGGCTTGTGGACGGTGCCGCGCAGCCTTTTGCCGCGCTGCTCGACAAACACGCTGTTGCCCGGTGCCGTCCTTTCGGGCGTGTTTTCGACGTAACCCAGCCCGATGCCGACGCCGAGCGTGGGCGACTGCGAGCCGCTGGTGACTTCGCCAATGGGCGTGCCCGCCTCGTCGGTGAGTGTCTGGCCGTGCCGGGGAATGCAGCGCTCCTGCATCACGAACCCGACGAGGCGGCGGGGCACGCCCTGCGCTTTCTGCGCGGCAAGGGCGTCGCGGCCCACGAAGTCGCCCTTGTCGAGCTTGGTGACCCAGCCCAGACCGGCTTCGAGCGGCGTCGTTTCGTCGGTGAGGTCGTTGCCGTACAGACTGAAGCCGGCTTCCAGGCGCAGCGTGTCACGCGCGCCCAGCCCGGCGGGTTGCAGGCCGCTCTCGCGTCCCTTTTCGAGCAGGGCGTCCCACGCCTGCGCGGCGTGCTCGGCGGGCAGGTAGATTTCCAGGCCCGGCTCGCCCGTGTAGCCCGTGTGCGACACCACGACGCCCTCGATGCCCAGAAACGCACCGCCTTCGAGTGCGCGGAAGTGGTAGTAGGGCAGGTCGGCAGCGGCACCGGGCGCGAGGCTGTCGAAAATCTCGAACGCCTTCGGGCCTTGCAGCGCCAGCAGCGCCGTCGCGTCCGACACGTCTTCGATCTCCGCGCCCATCGGGTTGTGGGCGTGCATCCACGCCAGGTCCTTCTCGATGTTGGAGGCGTTGACGACGAGCATGTAGTGATCGTCCGCGAAGCGGTACACGAGCAGGTCGTCCACGATGCCGCCTTGCTCGTTGCACATCGCCGTGTACATCGCCCGCCCGTCGGTGAGCCGCGCGGCGTCGTTGGTGACGAGGTTTTGCACGAACGCGAACGCCTGCGGGCCGCGCACCATCACCTCGCCCATGTGGCTCACGTCGAACAAACCCGCGTGGCGACGCACGGCCTGGTGCTCCTCAATGATGCTCGTGTACTGGACGGGCATCTCGAAGCCGCCGAACGGCATCAGGCGCGCGCCCAGGGCGGCGTGCTTTTCGAAAAGGGGGGTGCGGCGAACGGCAGCGTCGGACATGGGGCGAAAAGGGATCGGGGACGAGGATGATACACCCGGCGGGGGAGGGGCCGCAAACCGGGAAGCCCTTCCAAACCCTGCAAAATCGACCGTTTAAGCGCTTCCGCCAGTCTTCACGGGGTAGAGTGGGCGTGGGGCCGAGCGGGTGGCATCTGCTGCGCCGCTGCCTCCACGCCCGGTTTCCCCAGCCGGCGCCTCCTGTCCGGCTACCGGCGGCCCTCCTCTCTCATCCCTTTACCGCCCGAAAGCCTGCTTCTTCCAGGGCGGCAAGCGCCTTTTCCACGTCCCCGGGGCCGGCGAACGCGACGCGGAACGTGCCCCCGGTGCCCTCGCGCACTTTGAGCAGTTCGAGATCCTTGACGTTGAGGCCAGCGTCGAACAAGACGGTGGTGGCGCGGGCGAGAAAGCCCGGCACGTCGGCGGCGTGGAGGCGGATTTCGTGCAGGGGACGCAGAAAGCCCTTGGAGCGTGGCGGCACCCGACTGCGCAGGCTGGCCCCGGCAGCGAAAAGCGCGTCGAGGGCCGCATCGTCGCCGGCAGCGAGGGCGTGGTGCAGCGCGTGCAGCGTTTCCAATACCTGGTCGAGGGCGTCGAGCGCGTGGGCGCGGTTGCCTGCCAGGATGCCCTGCCACACGCCGTAGGGCGACTCGGCGATGCGCGTCATGTCGCGGAAGCCGCCGGCCGCAAGCGCCGTCAGGGCATCGTCGTGGGCCGCTGCCGTGCCCGTGGTGGCGGCGAGGGCGGTGGCGAGCAGTTGCGGCACGTGCGAGACGCGGGCCGCGATAGCGTCGTGGCGGTCGGCGTCGAGCAGCAGCACGCGCGCGCCGGTCGCCTCCACGAGCCGGATGAGGTCTGTGTAGTGGCGCGTGAAATGGGCGTCGGGGATGCCGGGGGGCGGGCAGAGCACGTACGTCGCGTTCTCGAACAGAAAGGCGTCCGCGTGGGCGTAGCCGCCTTTTTCGGCCCCGGCCATCGGGTGGCCGCCCACGAAGCGCCCCGCGGGCAACACCTGCGCGGCCTGTGCCACCGCGCCTTTCACCGAGCCTACGTCCGTCACGAGCGCGTGCGGCGCGAGGTGCGGCCCGATGGTTTCGAGCGCCGCCAGGATGCCGGGCAGCGGGAGGGCCAGCACCACCAAATCGGCGTCCGCTACGGCTTTTTCGAGCACCCCTTCGCCCCGGTGGATGGTGCCGTCGGCAAGGGCGTGTTCGAGCACGTCGGGCTGGTCGAAGGCGGTGACGTGGAGGCCGAGCCCGGCGCTGTGCCAGGCTTTCGCCAGCGAGCCGCCGATGAGCCCGAGCCCGACAATCGCAACGTTGTGGATGGGCATGGCGGACGGTTTGCGGCGGAGGGGATGGAAGCGGATTTTCTGGAGGTTGGGGATTGGAGGTTGGATAGAACAGCGTCTCTACCTCACCTCTGACCTCCAACCCTTCACCCCTCAAAATACCCGCAACCATGCTTTTTCCCATCGGCGACGACGACCGCCACCTGGATCGTCCCGCCTACGTCACGCTTCTCTTCATCGCGCTCAACCTGCTCGTCTTCTTCGTCTTCCAGGGCATGGGCGGCAACGAGGCGTTCAGCTACGGTTACAGCGTCATCCCCCAGGAGATCACGACGGGGCAGGATCTGGTGGGCGCGACGACGCTCGACACGCCCGAAGGAGCCATCTCTATTCCGCAGGAGCCGGGTCCTACGCCCATCTACCTGACCATTCTGACGGCGATGTTCATGCATGGCGGGTTTGCGCACCTGTTTGGCAACCTGCTCTACCTCTGGATTTTTGGGGACAACGTGGAGCACCGTTTCGGCGCGCTGCCGTTTGCGCTTCTCTACCTCGTGAGCGGACTCGTGGCGACGTTTGCGCAGATCTGGCTCGATCCGGACAGCCTCATCCCCAACCTGGGTGCTTCGGGTGCGATTTCGGGCGTGCTGGGGGCGTACCTCGTCCTGTTTCCGCGCAACAAGGTGCGGGCACTGCTTTTCTACGTGGTCGTCAACGTGCCCGCCATTCTCGCCATCGGCCTGTGGATCGCGTTCCAGTTCGTCAACGGCTGGGGGGCCATCATGGCGACGGAGGAGACGGTGGGCGGCGTGGCCTACGGCGCGCACATCGGCGGCTTTGCGGCAGGCGTGGTGCTGGCGTTCGTGCTGCGCGGCCTCATCAAAGAACGCCCGACGACGCGCGTGCAGGGCACGCAGCCGCTCTCGTACAAGCAGCCGTGGCGGTAACAGCTACCTGCCGCGCTCGCCTGACGACGTGGTGGAAGGAGGTGCAACGCGCGCCACGCGTGCGCCCGCTGGTGGTGACCATCACCTGCTGAGAATGCCCAGGTAGGCACGCCACGGGCCGACTTCGTCGGCGTAGCGCTTGGCCATGACGCGGGCGATCTGACCGATGTGGTTCAGGTCGTGGACCGCCCACGTAGCCAGAAGCTGCTGGAGGGTGACCGGGCCGAGGGCGGGATGAAGCCCCCGCCGCGCCAGCTGCTCGCCATTGAGGTGCCAGCTTCTGACCAGGCGGACGTTCTCGCGGCGTAGCTCGCGGAAGCGGTCGAGGAGGTGATCGAGCGGGACACCGGTCGAGTGCCTGAACTGGGCAAAGCGGTCGAACGGATCGAAGGCGCGGCCCTCGCCTTGTTCGAGGATGATTCGGGCGCGCGCCACCCAGTCCGTCTCTTCGCCATGAATCAAATGCCCGACGATGTCGAACGCGCTCCAGGT
>CBDUBO010000181.1:0-5453 GCA_965365405.1 uncultured Rhodothermales bacterium
GGCCGTAGGCGATGCTCATGTTCTCGCGCGTGCGCAGGTCCCAGAACACCTTGCCGTCGTCCGCCGTCGAGTTGTGCTCAATCACGTCCACCAGTTCACCGGCTACGTTGTAGATGCGGATGGTGCACTGCGGCGGCACGTTGGCGAAGTAAAGCCGCCGGTCACCGCGCTCCGTGCGGCTGATCGGGTTGCGCGGCTCGATCTCGTTGGCAGCCACGTACGGGTTGGGCACCACGTAAATGTCGCGCAGGCCCTGCTTTGCCAGCTCGGGATCGGTGCGGACGCCGACGGTCTGGAACACGTAGCGGTCGTTGTCGGCAAAGGGCTTGTCTGTGCGCACGTAGAACACGTCGCCCGCGCCGGGCGCACGTGTGGGCGCGTTGAACTGCACCTGCCACGTGGCCGTGAGTGTGCCGTTGAGGGTTTCCAGGAAAATGATCTGTTCGCCGGCATCCCATGCGCCGTTGCGGTTGGGGTCGGGTACGAAGGCCTGGATGCGCGCGCCCGCCTGCGTCAGGTTGACGACCTCGAAGGGCAGGGGCAGGTTGTTGCTGAAGCCGGTCGTGATGGGGCTGTTGGCAAAGCGGATTTCGTAGTCGGAGGGCTGTGGCACGCGCCCCGGTCCCGCCGAGGCGACGCGCACGGTGAAGTCCTGCAATCCGCTCCCGCCCTGCGCCCAGCCCGTCTCTTGCTCGTTGAGGCGCAGCGGCTCGTTCTGGACGAACAGGTGCAGGCCATCGAAGATGACGTTGGCTTCTTCGCTGTTGACGAGCGTGCTGCCCACGAGGGGGGCGTAGGTGAACGTGGCGGTGAGCGAGTCGCCCTCGGCTACGCCGCTGGCAGGCAACAGGCGCACCGCGCCCGTGGCGGCGTCCAGATCGAAGTCCGTGCCCTCGGCCAGCGTGCGGCTACCACTTCTGAGCACGAGCGACTGCGGCTGCACGTTCGCGTAGCCCAGCGACCGGAAACGCCCCGGCGAGGCGGCCACCCGAGCCGTGATGGGCACCTCGTTGATCACGGAGTACGTCGTCCGGCCATTCGCCACGTCGAACTCGATGCTGTAGCGTCCGGCGTCGCGCACGGCCATCTCGTCCGTCACGACGAGCCGGATGTCGCCGGTGGCGTTGCCCGTTTCGTGGACGAGGCCGCTCGCCTCGTCAATCTGCCCGGCCACGTAGCCCGCCGCGCGCGGGCGCGGCACCACGGCCACGGTGTTCACGTCGAAGATGTACCGGTCGGTGGTGGGCAGGTAGGTGATCGTCTTGGACGTTTCGGTGGGCGGGATGCCGCCCGTTGTACCCTCGCCCTGCCAGCCCCGGTCGTAGGCGACAACGGTGTAGTAGTACGTTTGCCCGTTGACGACGTTGTTTGAGTCCACGTAGGTGTGGAACAGGCCTGTGTCGTCGCCCAGGTCGTAGGAAACGCCGCGCCGCGCGTAGGGGATGGGCGAGGGGCCCTTGATGCCGTTGTCCAGGTCGAACCTGGCATCGACGCCGACGGCGCTCTGGAGCGGGCGGAAGAGGAATTTGGAGCCGTTTACGTCGGTAATCGTCTGCTGGTCGCCGAATTCGTGGTCGGTGGAGCGGTAGATGACGTAGCCCTCGAAGTCCTTTTCGCGCGAGAGCGGATCCACGCTCTCCTCGGCGCGGGCATCCCAGTAAAGCGTCACCTTGCCGTCGCCGGGCACAGCGCGCACGACGGGCTTGGCGGGCGGCTTGGCAAAAACGTAGCCCGCGTCGTAGATCTGCTGCACGGTCTCGGCATTGAGGCGCAGGTCGTTGAGGTTCTCGCCCATCAACAGGGCGATGGAAAAGCGTTTGGTTTCGCCCGCGCGCATGGGGAAGTAGCCCGACCCGTAGAGAAATACGTAGTCGCCCGGATTGTCGGGCACGTTGTCGAAGCGCTCGGGCTTGACGAGATCCCAGACAAGCCGGTCGTTGGAGATGCGGGTGCCTGAGAAGGCGGGGGAGGCAAACGAGGTCAGGCCGATCTGGTCGGACTCATCGATGTCGGTAAACTCGAAGTTGGGCTCGCCGGGCTTGGTGATGTCGAAGGGATCACCCGCCGTGGGCACGCCGTCGTTCTCGCCCGCGTCGCCCGTGTTGGGCACGCCGTCGAGGCCCACGTCGTCGGTGTCCGGGTTCCAGTCGCCGTCGTTGTCGATTCCGTCCGTCCACGACTCGTCCACCATCCCGTCCTGGTCGTTGTCGATGCCGTCGCCAGGGTAGGTGACGCCGTTGATGATTTCGGTGCCCAGGCCGGGGCTTTCCAGGAATTTGTAGCCGAAATAGCCCGGCGCGCGGCCCGGAATGTCGCTTTTGCCGTCGGCGTCGAAGGCAAAAACCATGTTGAGGTCGCGGTCGAAAAAGGCCAGGTCGTCGGGCCAGTCGCCCGGCCCGCCGATGTGCGGGTCGCCCCACATGCCGAAGACCACCTTGTCCAGGTCGCGCTCGCTCTTGTTGGTGATCTTGTACACGAGGAAGATCACGTCCTCGGCGAGCGGGTTGGCCCACTGGTAGGTGCGCACCTCGACTTCGAGGCCCAGGCCGCGCTTGAGGGTGTCGGCGGGAAAGGGGTAGTAGGGGAATTCGCGGTTGGAGTAGTCGTTCATGAAGTAGAGCGCCTCCTGATCCGCGTTCGACGTGCCCTGCTGGATGGCACCGGGCCACACGTACTGCTTGAGACCCTCGTTGTACCACGCATCGGGCCACGAGTCGGGCTTGCCGTCGAGGTTGTCGTCGGGCGCGTCGCTCGTGGGGATAGAGCGCGACGTGGGGTTGACGACCTGCAGGCCCTCGAACGAGCCCACGGGCTGGGCGCACGGGATGGGCTGCCAGCCCCACACCTCGCGTCCGTCGGGGGAGACTTCGCCGCCGGAGGAGACGATGCCGTCCGAGACGATCTTGACGATGTACACGGGGTTGCCGTTTTCGTCGGGCAGCGGGTTGCCATCTTTGTCGCGCCGCAGTTCGGCGTCCGGGTGCGCGTTCGGCCCGCTCACGACGACCTCGGCCCCTACGAACGGTCCAAACTCGTAGCCGTAGCCCAGCCCGTTCCACACGATGTCCGTGATGGTGTTGCCGGGCGACGAGATGGAGCCGAAGTTCTGGATCTGCGTCGTGATGCGGTTGCCGTTGAGGATGGCGTCGCGGCGGTTGGTGAAGTCCACGATGCCGCTGCACTCGTCGAGGGCGGCACGGCGGCCAAGGGACTGGTTGCCCAGCCGTTCCATCCAGTTGTGGGTCTGGCGGGGCGTCCACCCCCGCTCGCGCGTGGGTTGCTGGGCCTGGGCGGCGGGGAGCGCTATGCCCAGCACGAGGGCTGCACAGGCCGCGGCCCGGCAGAGAGGAGAAGGATGCAAAAGCATTGCGAACGTCTTAAAACAGGCAGAAACAGAGGGGTGGCACGTGGGCCACCTGCCGGAGCGGTGGAGCCTACAGCGTGAGCGTCAGGCCCAGGCGCACTTCGCGCGGGCGGCTGTAGTAGTGCGGGCGGCTGTTGTAGGAGGCCAGGTCCTGGATACCCGGCTGGCCGTAGTACGCCTCCCACGACGCGTGCACGCCGCGCTGGCCATTGAGCGAGTACGTGGCGCGGCCTGTGTCGTCGAACACGAAGCGCTCGTTGAGGTGATCGAGCACGTTGTAGACCTTGCCGAAAAGCCGCACCTTTGCCGGGCCGACGGCGAAATCCTTGTACACGTGCAAATCCACGTTGTGCGTGATCGGCTTGCGGCCCTGGTTGGGCAACTGGTCGATCTTCTGGTCGATGAGGAGCGGCGTGTACGGGTAGCCCGTGCTTACCTGCCCGATGACGGACGCGCCCCAGTTGCCCGGACGGGTAAGCGTGACCGTCGAGGACACGATGTGGCGCTGGTCGAAGCTGAGCGGGACGAGTTCGAGTTCGGTTTCCCGGCCCGAGAGCACGTTGAAAAAGAAAGCGTCGGCATCGGTGTTGTTGCCCTCGGCCACCTGAAACGTGTAGTCGAGCGAGGCGCTGACGAGGCCGTTGCGGGGGCGGCGCTTGGTGAGCGCGAACGTGAGGCCCTTGACGTTGGCGTAGTCGAGGTTGAGGTAGATGTTGTACTGATCCTCGCCGCCCACGGTGCTGTAGCGCAGCGTTTGGAGGGCGAGGTAATCGCGGATGTTCTTGAAAAAGCCCGTCACGTCGAAGGCCAGGTCGTCCGCAAGCTGCTGTTGCAGGCCCATCTCGTACTGCACCGTGCGTTCGGGCTTGATGTTGGCGTTGCCGAACGTGGGGATGGTGTTAGGGCGGAATTCGAAGTCGGGGTTGACGTAGATGCTGCGCAGGCTGGGCATCTGCGCAAAGTGGCCGTAGGAGAAGTGGACGATGCCGCGCTCGGTGATGGGGAAGGACGCGCCCACGCGCGGCAGCACGTAGTGCTTGGCCCCGGCGGGCGCGCGCGGCACCTCGCCCTCGATGGTCTTGGGTTCGAGCAGGTTGGGCAGAAATTCGGCGTGCGAGTCGAAGTACTCGTAGCGCAGGCCCGCGTTGATGATGAAGTCCTCGAATTCGAGCTTGTCCTGTATGTAGGCGCTGAATTCAGTCACCGGCTGATCCACATACTGATCGTGCGAGGGCGAATCCAGCGGCGGCACGGTGGGCTGGCGGTACTGGTTGCCGTCGAAGAGGATGACGAAGTTCTCGCGCGAGAGGCGGTGGAGTTGCACGTCCACGCCCGTCTTGGCCTCGTGGATGGAGCCGAACTGGCGCGTGAAATCCACCTTGGCACGCAGCGACCGGGCCTGTTCGGTGACGTAGCCCTTGTCGTTGCCGCCCATCACGAAGTTGTTGCCCGGAAAACCGATGATCCGGCGTGTGGAGACGTAGCGCGGGTCGGTCGGGTCTTCGTAGAGGTAGTTGTTGTAGTCGTAGTTCTGGTACGAAAGGCGGAGCGTGTAGAAGGCGCGGTCGCCAAGGGCGTGCGTCCAGTGCAGGCTGTTGTTGATGCTGCGGTCGCGCACGCGCGCCACGCCATCTGGGTTGAAACGGTCGCTGAAGCTGAAGGGCTGCACGCGGTCCTGGTCGAGCAGGAACGAGTATTCGAGCTTGGCCCCGCGCAGCGGGCGCAGCGTCAGCTTGCCGATAAAGTTGGTGCCCTCCGAGCCGTTCATCGCCACGCGCTCACCCGGAATGGCCTCGCCCTCGGCGTAAGCGTACCAGGGCTTGCCGTGCAGTTCGTAATAGGGGGCCTGGGCGTTGTTGAAGTCTGGGATGTAGCGGCGGATGTCGGCCAGCCGGTCGGGGTCTACGTTGAAGTTGGCCGAGTCCGAAGGCAGGTGCTGGCGGATGCCGTAGATGTGGCCGCCGTCCACGTCGCGCCGGAACGAGAGGAAAAAGTTGGCGCGGGGCAAAACGGGAATCGGGCCGCTGAGCGAGCCTTCGAGCGTGTACGTGTTGAGGCGGTAGCCGGAAGGCGTGAAGAACAGCTCGTC
>CBDUBO010000182.1:0-5434 GCA_965365405.1 uncultured Rhodothermales bacterium
CTACGCTTTCGTCGCGCAAACCGAACCCCTCGTAATCGTCGTGGAGCGGCAGGGGGACGAATGGGCCCTGCGCGACGCGGCAGGACTGGACGCGACTTTCACGGTGAAAGGAATGGGGATCGAAATCCCGATGGCCGAGGTGTACCGGGGCGTAGCGTTCAAGGAGGGAGAGGACGACCTTCCCTGACCTCTCTACGGCTCAGGGTTGTTTTTAGCGATTGTCTGCTCGCGCTTACCGGGGCGTCACAGCTTTAAGCGCACCGCCCGTCATGCTCAGCGCTGCGCCCACAACGAGGGCGTAGCCCAAGTCGGGCTGAGCCTTGAGCATCATGTGCAGGGGCGTATCGAACACGTGCGGAATGCCCACGAGGAGGGCGACGGGCACCCCTACATCCCACACGAGCGCACCCCAAGCCTTGCCGCCCGCAGGGGTCTCCAGCGGCCGGCCCTCGCGGTTCCAGCGGTAGGCCGCTCGGCCCGCGCCGTAGGCACTCAGCAACAGCCCTGCAAACGCGCCCAGCCGCCACCACACCTCGGCAGGCCGTTCGGCCCGCGGCGTCTGCCCGTCCAGCCACGCCAGCGTGCCGCGCGCCAGCAAACTGTTACCCGAAAACGTGTTGGCATCCGTCAGCACGGCGATGCCGTAGCCCGTTTCGGGCAGGTACAGCATGGCACTGCTGAAGGTGCCAACAAGACCGGTATGCTGCACAATGGGTTGCCCGTTCCACTCGGCCCGCCGCCAGCCCATGCCGTAGCCCAGCGCGTCGCCGTTCCAGGGCGTGCGCGAGGCTTCGAGAAGGGCGGGGGACAGGCCCAGACGCACCCGCGCGCCTGCCGTATCCACGTGTGCCGCCAGGAAGCGCCCCAGGTCGCGGGCACTGGCGGCGATGAAGCCTGCCGGAATCGCCGCCTGCCGGAACGCTTCTTCGCGTTGCAGGGCGGGCCCGTACCAGAACTGGTGGCCCTGCGCCAGGCCGTCTCCAAACGCACCTTTCTCGGCAGAGGTGTGCGCGAGCCCGAGCGGCGCGGCGATGTGCTGCTGTACGTATGTAGCGAACGTCTGCCCCGAAACCGCCTCGACGAGCAAGCCCAGCAGGGTGTAGTTGAGGTTGGAGTAGTCGAACGCCGAGCCGGGCGCGCTTTGCAGGCGGATGCGGGAGAAGGGTGCGTCGTCCCACAGGAACGGCTCCGGCAACGGCACGAGGCCATCCCCCTCCCGGATGCCGCTGGTGTGGTTGAGCAGGTGGCGTACCGTCATCTCGCTGCCCGCTCCGTCGGCGAAGCGCAGGCGCGCCAGGTAGCGCGTTACAGGCGCGTCCAGGTCCAGCTTGCCGGCTTCGACAAGCTGGAGCACGGCGAGCGCGGTGAACGACTTGCTCATCGAGCCGATGAGAAAGGGCGTCTCCGGCGTTGCCGCCGCGCCGCTGCGTGTGCGACTCCCAAATGCCCTCGCGTACACCAGCGAATCCCCTTTCACGACGACAACTGCCGCGCCGGGCACGTTCGCCTTGTCGAGTTGCGACTGAATGAACCGCGTGAGCACCGCAGTATCAGCGGGGGCATGCTGGGCCGCAGCGGGCGTCCCGTGCAGTCCCCACGCAAGGGCTCCCAGCGCGACGGCGCGGCGCCCCCATTGTGCGCCGGCAGCCAGCACAGCGCCTGCAACCCGCCTGAATAAGAAGTCGAGGGTCATGGTGAAAGACGATCCAGCTCGGTGAGGGCTTCGTCGGCCCACGCAACCGTGGCGCGAAGCACGTGGACACCCTGCCGGGCGGTGAGCCGCCAGTAGGGTGCAGAAGGATGGTCGCTGGCCTCGATCCCGGCAAGGGCGGCTTCCAGGCCAACCAGGTGCGCCTGGTTGCGGGCGCGGTAGGCCGCGATTTGCGCCCGCAGCACGCCGGGCGGCGCGAGCGGCGCGAAAAAGAGCTTGAGCAGCAGCTCCTGGCGCGGCGGCTGCGGGGCCACAGGCTCCCCGAACCACTCCCTCAGCAGCGTCCGGCCCGCGTCGGTAATGGCGTAGCGCACGCGCGGCCGACGACCTGTGGATTCGGGCGGCAATGCCGCTACCAGCCCCTCCCCCGCCATGCGCGCAAGCGCCGGATACACCTGCCCGAACGACTCCGACCAGAAGTGGCGGATGCTCTGATCAATCGTATCGCGCAGCTCCGCCCCGCTCAGCGGCTCAGCGGCGAGCAGGCCCAGCAGGGCAAAATCAGTTCTCGGGCGTGTCTTCATATCTGTCAGATATAATACGACGTGCGTGTGGCTGGTTGCAGGGTCGATCCAGAAAATCTGGCCGGACCGGTGGTGCAAGCGGTGACCTCGCCTGCATCGCCGTTGATGAATCACGCCGCGGCGGCTTCGCGTGCCGGGGAAACCCCGAGGGGGCGCGCTGAAATGCCCGGCTGCTGTTGCCGTGGTGCCCCGGCAGCGCTTTCGCGTGCCCCGGCGCACCTTGTGGGTAACAGCCGGTGTGAAAGCGCTCCCGCCAGGTGCCGCTGTATCCGTCGATAGCCATGACGAACGACTCCAACCGCTTTTTCCATAGCCGCTCGGCTACCCGCCTCCGGTTTGAAGCCACCCTGGCCGCCGTGCTGCTGGGGCTGATCGGGCTGGCCAACGTGCAGTTCGCGCCCGGCGATCGAGACATCGCCGCCCCGGTGCCGCGCGCCCAGGAAACCATCGAGGTGGAAGAAATCCTGCGTACCATCCAGCCCCTTCACACCGTCGTAGTGCCCATGGCGGCTCCCATCGACGTGTTCGAGGAAGTGGCGGACGACGTGGTGCTCGAAAAAACGGAACTGCGCCTCGATGCCGGGCTGGACGTAGCCCCGGCACCGCGCGACGGCGAGGGAGCCGCGCGCTATCTGCCTGCGCCGCCTCCCCCTCCTGCTGCCACGCCGCCCCCGCCCCCGGACGAAGCCGAGATTTTCGTCGTGGTCGAGGAGATGCCCGAGATCGAAGGCGGGCTGGAAAAGCTCTACAGTGTGCTGCAATACCCTGAACTGGCCCGCCGGGCCAGCGTCGAGGGCCGCGTGGTCGTCGAACTGGTGATCGAGAAGAGTGGCAAGCCTTCCGATCCCCACGTCGTGCGCTCGGCCAACCCGATGCTGGACGAAGCGGCCATCGAGGCGGTGATGAAACTGACGTTCAAGCCGGGCAAGCAGCGCGGCAAGGCCGTCCGGGTGCGCTACACCATTCCCATCCGGTTCGAACTGAACCGTCCAGCGAAACGGTAGGCTCAGGCGCGCAGCACAAAGCCCCGACTGCCAGACGGCGGCCGGGGCTTTTTCGTGTTTCCCGATGGGCCCATTAGCTGAAGCGCTCGGTGACGGCGCGGCGCTTGAGCGCAGAGAGCCACCGCGTGATGTCGATCTCCTTGGGGCAGGCTTGCACGCAGTTGAAGATGGTGTAGCACTTCCACAAACCCTCCTTCGAGTCCACGATGGAAAGGCGCTCGTCCGCCCCCTCGTCGCGCGTGTCGAAGGTGTAGCGGAACGCTTTGAGCATGGCCGCCGGGCCGAGGTACGTGGGGTCGGCCCACGTCGAGGGGCACGAGTGCGTGCACGCGCCGCACATGATGCACTTCGTGGCGTCCTCGATGATCTCCTGATCTTCAGGACTCTGCAACCGCTCCTTTTCGGGCGGCGGCTGGCTGTTGATGAGCCAGGGCATCACCGCCCGGTACTTCTCGAAAAAGCGCGTCTGGTCAATGACGAGGTCTTTGACGACGGGCGAGCCGGGCAGGGGCGCGAACGTGATGGTGTCGCCGTCGCCCTTGGCCAGGTCTTGCACGAGGATGGAGCACGCCAGCTTGTTCTCGCCGTTGATCTGCATGGCGTCGCTGCCGCAGATGCCGTGCGCGCACGACTTGCGGAAGGTGAGCGTGCCGTCCAGGTGCCACTTGACGTAGAGCAGCAGCGCGAGCGCCGTGTCCATTTCGTCGGCGGGCACGCTGTACGTTTCCCAGTGCGGCTTCTCGTCCACTTCGGGGTTGAAGCGCTTGATCTTGACGTTGAGTTGCATGGTTGGTAAAGGGTGAAGGGTGAAGGGCGACTGGTTTGCAGGCTCCCGCCCTTTACCAGTTACCCTCTACCAGTTACCTGCTAATATTTCCGCACCTTCGGCTCGAAGCGACCCAGCTTGACGGCTTTCTCGCCGAACTGGTAATTGCCTTCGCAGTCGCTCGTGAAGAGGGAATGCTTGAGCCAGTTGTCGTCGTCGCGGTCGGGGTAGTCCTCGCGGCTGTGCGCGCCCCGGCTTTCCGTGCGCGCCTTGGCGCAGGCCGCGATGCCCTCGGCATAGTCCACCATGAACTCCATCTCGACGGCGTCGAGCAGTTCGGTGTTGAACTTCTTGCCCTTGTCCATCACGCTCGTGGTGCGGGCGCGCGGGCGGAGGGCCTTGAGGTCGGCGAGGGCCTTCGAGAGCGTCTCGTCGTTGCGGAAGACGGACACGTTGTCCATCATCGTTTTCTGCAGGTCGGTGCGCACCTTTACCACGGGCTCGCCGCCGGTGTGGGACAGGATGCGGTCGAGCATTTCGCGCGTGCGCTTTTCGGGCGCCTCGGGAAGCGGCAGCTTTTTCTTGTCGGCCGCGATGCTTTCGGCCATGTGGATGCCCGCGCGCCGCCCGAACACGACCAGGTCGGTGAGCGAGTTGGTGCCCAGTCGGTTGGCGCCGTGGATGCTCACGCACGCGCACTCGCCGACGGCGTAGAGGCCGGGCACGAACGTGCCGCGCTCGGCCTTCTCCACCTGCGCGTCGTAGCTCGTCGGGATGCCGCCCATCGCGTAGTGACACGTGGGGGCAATGGGGATGGGCTGCTTGACCGGGTCGATGCCCAGGTAGGTGCGCGAGAACGTGGTGATCTCGGGCAGCTTCTTCTCCAGCACCTCCACGCCCACGTGCGTCATGTCGAGGTAGACGTAGTCCTTCCCGTTGATGCCGCGTCCCTCGCGGATCTCCTTGTAGATGCACTGCGAGACGAGGTCGCGGGGGGCGAGGTCTTTGACCGTCGGCGCGTAGCGTTCCATGAAGCGCTCGCCGTTTCCGTTGCGCAGAATGCCGCCCTCGCCGCGCGCCCCCTCGGTGATGAGGATGCCGAGCCGGTACAGCCCCGTCGGGTGGAACTGCACGAACTCCATGTCTTCAAGCGGCAGCCCGGCCCGCAACACGAGCGCCATGCCGTCGCCCGTGCCCGCGTGCGCATTCGAGGTCGTCTTGAAGGCGCGTCCGTAGCCGCCCGTGGCAAAGCAGACGATCTTGGCGTGGAAGGTGTGGATGTCGCCCGTGAGCACTTCATAGGCCACGGCCCCGTTGCACGCGCCGTCCGGCGTCATCAAGAGGTCGAGTACCTGGAACTCGTCGTAGAAGCGAACGCCCTTGCGGGTGCACTGGTCGTAGAGCGTGTGCAGGATGGCGTGGCCCGTGC
>CBDUBO010000183.1:0-5434 GCA_965365405.1 uncultured Rhodothermales bacterium
CGAGCGGACAGTTTGGCTTTACCCTCACCGTACGCAGCGAAGGTGCACCGCTCGCGCAGACGGGCACCGTCGCCTTTCGCCGCGCGGGTAGCGACCTGCGCCTGCGCATTGAGGACGAGGAGGGCGTGTGGGGCGTGGGTGCGGACACGACGTGGATGTTGAGCCACCGCACGGGCAAGGTGTACGTGGACGAGACGGGCGAGAGTTTCCGTGCCTCCACGGCGGTCGTGCAGATGCTCAACCCGCTGCTGATTCCCCAGTTGCTGAGCGCCTATCTCATCGGGGCGGCGGAGGTGAACGTGGTGGCGGGCAGCGACTGCACCGCGCTCGAAGCGTTTTTCGACCCTGCCCGCAACCAGGTGCGCAGGCTGCGCTACTGCCTCGATAGCCGCCAGCTGCCGCTCGCGCTCGACTACACGTTCGACGACGGCTCCGGCCTCCACCTCGCGCTGGAGGGTTACGATCTGCAAACGCCTGTCTCTGACACGCTTTTCGCGCCGCCCGCCGGGGTGCCGCGCGTCCAGACGGACGATGCCGCTGGCTACCTGCTCGCGCCGGGCACGCCGGCCCCGACCTTTGCACTCGCCGACGCCAGCGGGGCGCCGGTGGCGCTGGAAAGCCTGCGCGGCAAGGTGGTGCTGCTCGACTTCTGGGGCACCTGGTGCGCGCCGTGCGTGGCAGCACTGCCCGAAGTGCAGGCGCTGCACGCGCGCTATGCCGAACAAGGACTGGTGGTGCTGGGCGTGTCCGCGCACGAGCCCGAAGAGGCCGATCCGTCCGCGCTGGCCGCTGCGCACGGGGCCGCCTACCGCATCCTGACGGGCGGCGAAGCCATCGTAGATGCTTACGGCGTCCACAGCTTCCCCACCTACTACGTCGTCGGGCGCGACGGCACGGTCCGCCACGCCACCCAGCAACACGACGGCTACACCGCGCTCGAAACGGCCATCGAGACGGCGCTCGCAGAGTAGAAGCGGCAAGGAGGCACGCGGCGCATTCCCGCAACCGGCTGCGCTGCGAAGCGCTTTTTCAGCACACCTTCGAGCGGGTGGGTGGGGGCAGCGGGGCGCGGGGTGTTACCTTCTGCGCGACCCACCGCCTGCCTTGCGCCTGCCCATGAAATTCTGCGTCTGCATCAAACAGGTCCCTGACGTTTCGGCCCCCATTCAACTGCGCGAGGGTGAGTTGGTGATGGACGCCGGGCGCAACGTCCTCAACGCCTACGACGCCTCGGCGGTCGAGGAAGCCCTCGTGCTCACTGAAAAGCACGGTGGACAGGTGGACGTGGTGCTCGTCGGGCCGGAGCGCGCCGCCGAAACCGTGCGCAAGGCCCTGGCGATGGGTGCCGAAGCCGGCACGCACCTCGTCCTGCCCGAAGGCACCGAGCTCGACTCCGCCGCCATCTCCGAAATCCTCGCCCGCCACTTCGAGGGGCATGGCTACGATGCCATCCTCACGGGCAAGCAGGCCCAGGACACCGACGCCGGGCTGGCCGGCACCATGCTGGCCGAGAAACTGCGCCTGCCCTACGCCACCAACGCCGTCGGCCTCGCCATCGAGGGCGAAGCGCTCGTGGTGACGCGGCAGGGCGACAGCGGGCAGGAGACGATTGCGCTCCCCACGCCGTGCCTCGTCACGTGCTCGAACGACATGAACGACCCGCGCATCCCCAACCTCAAGGGCATCATGGCGGCCAAAAAGAAGACCATCGAAACGCGGACGGTCGAGAACGTCCCCGTGGCTGCTGTGCAGGTGCTCCGCTACGAAGCGCTCCCCACCCGCGCACCCGGTCAGAAACTCGACGGCGAGCCCTCCGAGCAGGCTGCCGAAGCCGTTCGCCGCCTGGCCGAAGCCCACGTGATCTGAGCTACTGGTCACTGGAAAAAGGTCATTGGTCAGGCATGAGCCGCTAATGACCAACCACCCGTGACAAACCATTCAATCCATGCCCACCATTCTCAGCTACGTCGCCGTGCAGGGCGGCAAGCCCACCCGCGCCTCGCTCGAAGTGCTGACGCGCTGCCGCCAGATCGCGCAGGCGCATGGCTGGCGCGTGGCCGCCGCCGTAGCCGCCCCGGAGGCCGAGGCGTTCGCCGACGAAGCGAGCCGCTACGGCGCGGAAACGGTCTATGCCGCCAGCAACAGCGTTTTCGAGCAGCACCTCAATGCGCCGCTCGTGGAAGCCCTCGCCGCAATTGTCGGGCAGGCGCAACCCACCGTCGTGGCCTTTCCTTCGTCCGAGGGTGTCAAGGACGTGCTGGGCGCGCTGGGCGCGCGATTGGGCGCGCCCGTGCTGCCGGACGTGTCACAGTTCGAGGCTGTCGAGAACGGCGTCGAGGCGCTACGGCCCGTGATGGCGGCCAAGTTCATGGCCCGCGTGCGCGCCACGGGCCAGCCCGTGCTCGTTTCCGTGCGGTCGGGTTCGTACCAGGCCGAGGAAGCGCCCGCTGAGGTCGAGGTGGAAAAGGTGGCGTTCGACTACCAGCCGGGCGCGACGGGTGCAACGCTGCGCGACGTGGCCGCCGCCGCAGCGGGTGCCATAGATCTGTCCGAGGCGCGCGTCGTCGTGGCCGCCGGACGCGGCGTCAAAGACGAGGCGGCCAAAGCGCTCGTCGAGGAGCTGGCAGCGGTAACGGGCGCGGCCATCGGCGCGTCGCGCGCGGTCGTCGAGTCGGGCATGTTTCCCGCCACGGCCCAGATCGGGCAGACGGGCAAGGTCGTCTCGCCCGAAGTGTATTTCGCCGTCGGCATTTCGGGGGCCGTGCAGCACGTGGCAGGCATGAGCAACAGCCGCATCATCGTCGCGCTCAACCGCGACCCCGATGCGCCCATCTTCCAGGTGGCCACCTACGGCATCGTGGGCGACCTCTACCAGACGCTTCCCGCCCTCATTGCCGAACTCCGCAAGGCGAAAGCGTGACTTCGGTGGCCGTAGGGGCGCAATTCATGCGCCCTACCATGCCTGACTTCTCGTTTCGAGCATCCTGCCTTGGAAGACAAATTCGACTGCATTATCGTAGGCGGCGGCATCGCGGGGCTGAGCGCGGCCATGACGCTGGCCCGCGCAAACGCCCGGTTCCTACTCGTCGAACGCGGCGAGTGGAGCGGGGCCAAAAACGTGTCCGGCGGCGTGTTGTGGGGGCGCGACCTGGCGGGCTTGGTGCCGCGCTACTGGGAAGAGGAAGATGCGGGCTGGGAACGCTTCGTGAACCACCGGCGACTCACGTTCATGGACGAGGGCGCGTCGTTCGCGCTCGATTTCAAGAGCAACCACTTCAACGAGCCGCCCTATACCGGGCTGACCGTGCTGCGTGCGCGCTTCGATGCGTGGCTGGCAGGTAAAGTGCAAGCGGCCATCGACGCCAGCGAACACGCCGACGAGTCGTTTCTGGCCACCGACATTCTGGTGCGCGAGGTGATCAAGGACGGCAGCCGCGTCGTGGGCATCCGCGCGGGCGAGGACGCTTTTTACGCCGATTGCGTGATTCTGGCAGAGGGGGTCAACAACCTGCTGGTGCGGCAGGTGGGCTTGCAGACGGACTACGTTCCCGCCGACGGGCTGGCGGTCGGCGTCAAGGAAGTCATCCGGTTCGACCGCAAGGTGCTCGAAGACCGGTTCCAGCTCAACGGTCGCAGCGGGCTCACCAACGAGTACGTCGGCCACGCTACGGGCGGCGTCGAAGGCGGCGGCTTTCTCTACACCAACACCGACAGCGTCTCACTCGGCCTCGTGCTCGGCATGGCCGACCTCCGGCGGTCGGGCCTGAAGCCGTACGACCTGCTCAACCTGTTCAAGGAGCACCCCAGCGTGGCTGACGCCGTCCGGGGCGGCGAGGTGCTCGAATACAGCGCCAAGGTCGTCTCGACAGGCGACATGCGCGTGATGCCAAAAGAAATCTACGCCGACGGCGTGCTGGTGGCGGGCGAGGCGGCCAACCTCGTCCTCAACGCGGGCCGCGCCATTCAGGGCATGGACTACGCCATGCGCAGCGGCATCCTCGCCGCCGAAACCGTAGTGGAAGCCAGCAAGGCCGGTGACTTCAGCGCCGCCTTTCTCAAGAACTACCGTGCGGCGCTCGAAAACTCGTACGTGCTCCAGGACCTACGCGGCTTCCAGCAGGCCGTACATGTGCTGCACAGCCGCGAGATGTTCACCTCCGTGCCGCGCATGGTGTGCAGCTTCGGGCGGGAGTTCTTCACCGTGGACAACAAGCCTGCCCGCAAGGCGTACCAGATTCTCCGCGACGTACGCAAGGAGCACATGGGCCTGTGGGACCTGGTCAAGCTCGGTGCGCGGGCCGGGCGGGCGCTGTGACAGAGGTTGGAGATTTGTTCAGCCCTTCCAACGTCTAACCTACTTCACCATGAACGACATAAAGACGCTGACCATTGCCGAGCGGCTGGGCAAGGTGGCGTACCGCAACCAGGGCCGCAGCGAGGCGCGTCCGCACATCGTGGTGGACACCGATATCTGCAACACGAAGTGCCCCCACAAGGCCACGACGTACGTGTGCCCGGCCAACTGCTACACGCTCGACGAGCTGGCGCAGGTGCACTTCCAGTTCGAGGACTGCATCGAGTGCGGCACGTGCATGTACGCCTGCGACCAGGGCGCGGTGGCGTGGAGCTATCCCGACCCCGAAGTGGGGCGCGGCGTCAACTGGAACCTGGGCTGAGGGCCTTTTCTTTCTTCGACGTTATCCCTTTTCCATCATGGCCAAGCAATCCTTCAACACCGACGATCCGTACCTCTTCGAGCAGATGCTGAGCGAAGAGGACCGGCTGATCATGCAGTCGGCCCGTGAATACGCGCAGACGAAGCTCGAACCGCGCGCCCTCGAAGGCAACCAGGACGAGGTGTTCCACCCGGAGATTCCCAAAGAGATGGCCGAGATGGGCCTCTTGGGTGTGACGATTCCGGAGCAATACGGCGGGCTGGGCGCGAGCTACACCGCCTACGGCCTGGTAGCCCGCGAGCTGGAGCGCGTGGATTCGGCCTACCGCTCGTTCGCCTCCGTGCAGTCGAGCCTGGTGATGTACCCCATCCATGCCTTCGGGACGGAGGAGCAGCGGCAGCGCTTTCTGCCCGGCCTGGCCGCCGCAGACCTGATCGGATGCTTCGGCCTGACCGAGCCCAACCACGGCTCCGACCCCGGCTCGATGGAGACGACCGCCCTGAAAGTGGACGGCGGCTGGGTGCTCAACGGCGCAAAGATGTGGATCACCAACTCGCCCGTGGCCGACGTAGGCGTGGTGTGGGCCAAGGCCAAGGAAAAGCGCAGCGACGAGGGCGTGATTCGCGGCTTTCTGGTCGAGAAAGGCTTCGACGGCTACACGGCCCCGAAAACGCACAACAAGATGAGCCTGCGCGCGAGCATTACCGGCGAGATGGTGTTCGACGACTGCTTCGTGCCCGACGCCAACGCCTTTCCCG
>CBDUBO010000184.1:0-5429 GCA_965365405.1 uncultured Rhodothermales bacterium
TCTTTGCGCACCTCATCCGTCCAGTCCGACCAGCGGGCGTCGAGCCCGTCAAGGCGCACCTGATAGCGGGCACCAGCTACGCCGGGCGCGGTGTAGGAGAACCGGAGGTCGCGCAGCGAGGCGCCGAGCCGGGGCGGCACGGCCGGGCCGGAGCCGCCATAGAGCACGGAGTCGCGGCCGGTCAGGGCGACCTGGCGGATGAGCGTGGTGGGGCGGGGGGCAGGCAGCCGCTCCGCCGCGTCGTAGCGCGCCAGCCCTTCGGCCAGCCCGATCCACACGGCTCCGCCCGGCTCGGGGTAGAGCGCGTAGGCAGGCAGCGGCAGGCGTTGCGCGGGCACGGCCTGCCAGCGGTAGCCCCGGGAACCGCGCCGCAGCACCCCCAGCCCGCGCCCCGCGAAGAGCCAGAAGTGTCCCTCTGCCGTTTCGGCCAGGTGCAGCAGCTGCCGCTGATCGGCAGGCAGGAAGGGGGCCACGAGGGTGTCGGGCACGAAGGGGCTGGCGGACGCACGAGCGTCGAGCCGTAAGAGGCCGTCGGGGGTGCTGAAGAGCGGGCCGCGCGATGTTGCGAAAACGCGCACGCCAGCTTCCGGCCACGGCCCCACGGGTGCGGCCCGCGCCCGCGCTACCTCGGCGGGGACGAGGGCGCGGTAGAGGCCCCTGTGGTTGGTGCCGATCCACACCTGCTCGCCGTCTCCCTCTACGATGTGTCGCACCTCGGTCTGGATGCCTGCCACGCGCCCGGCACGCACCCAGCGGCCCTCGCGCCAGTCGAGCACGGCCAGCCCATCGTTGAGGCCCACGTACACCCGGTCGGGATGGCGGGCGGAGGCAGCGAGGGTAAACGCGCTTTCGAGCGCGAGCGGTACGGGCACGGCCCCGGCGGGCGAGACGACGAACACGCCGTGGTCGCAGCCCCCCAGCAGCCCGTTGGGGGTGGAAAGGAGGGCGTGGCAGAATTCGGGCAGGCCCGGCACGGCGCGGAACGCGGGGGCCGCACCGGCAGTGGTGGGGGTGTCGAGGTAGCGGACGCCCTGGCTCGTGGCCACGTAGAGCCGCCCCGCGTGCCGCGCAGCGGCCACCACAAACGCACCCGTACCGGCCTGAGCGCCGAAGTAGGTAAGCGGCGCGGGTAGCGCCACGCGCGCCAGCCCGTTGTTGAGGCCCACCCACAGGCCGCCGGAGGGGCTCCGCAGCACCGCCTTGGCGTCGCTGTCGCGCAGGCCCGCGTCGCGGTCGAGGGCGCGCAGCACGTGTCCGTCCGGGCCGAGCACGACGAGGCCGCGGCGCAGCGTGGCGAGTGCCAGCAGGCCCCCCGGCAGAAGGGCGCCGTCCATCACCTGCGCCTCGCGCACCAGCACGTCCGCTGGAAGGGCGAGGGGGACGACCCGCGTGCCGTCGAAGACGAAAAAGCCGCCGGTGCGGGTGAGGATGAGCAGATCGCCGGTGGAGCGGGGCAGCAGCACCGACCCCTGCAAACCCGCCAGCAAGTGGCCGCCCGGCACCCCCGCGAGCGAATCGCCCGACAGCACGAGCAGACCACGCTCGCGCTCGTGGACGTAGAGCCGACCTTTCAGGTAGCCCAGCCGCCGGCCCGATCCGGGCACCGCCCACACGCGCATCCCGCCCCCTTCCGACCACCGGAACAGGCCGCGTTCAGAGGAGAAATACACGCCCTCCGGCGTGGCGATGGTGGAGCGGATGGACTCGAAAGCCCGCAGGGCAGGGGGGAGCAGAGGCAGGAAGGAGTGGTAGCGCGGCGTGCCGCTGTGGTCGGGCGCGACCATGCCGAGTTCTCCCTGCGCGCCGACGAACACACGGTCGCGCGCGTCCACCGCGACGGTGCGCACGGTGCCCCCGCCCGGCACCGGAATGAGCCGCCACGTCACGCCGTCATATTCGAGCACGCCGCCGGAGTTGGCCGTGTAGAGCACGCCGCGCCCGTCCATCGCGACGCCCCAGTTCTGCGGATCGGCAGCGTAGTCGCCGGGGCCAAAGTTCTCGGCAGCAAACGCCCCTACCTCCTCCCAGTGTAGCGCGTGCTGCGCCTGCACCGGGTAGCGGGCGGCGAGCAAGGCAGCAAGCAGCAGGGCGGCGAAAAGCCGGAGCACGGGTGGAGCGGGCAGGGCGCAGCGGAAAATAGGTGTGCCGCGTGCCCCGGCATCTCTCTACGCCTCAGCCTCCATCAGCAGCACGTTGTTGGGGCCGAAAAGGCGCACGACGCCGCTCATGAGCGCGGGCGTGGGCTCGACGACGAACAGCCGGCTGTGCACGCGCTGCGGCTGCGCAAGCTCTGCCGATTCCAGGTCGAAGTAGAGACGGCAGCCGCCCCGGTTCTCCTCGCACAGCGCCTTCAGTTCGTGGATCACGCCGGGCTGCGCCCGCTCCAGGTTGACGCGCAGCACGATGGCGCGCACCAGTTGCTCGCGCACCTTCCACATGGGCATGAGGTCTTGCGCCACCACGCGCACGGCCCCGCCGCGCAGCTCTACCGTGCCCCGCACCAGCACCACGGCATCCACTTCGAGGTAGGTGTGGAGGCGGTCGTACTCGCGCGAGAAAAACGTCACCTCGGCCTGGCCAGAATAGTCTTCGAGCGTGGCGAACACGATGGGCTTGCCGCTTTTGGTGGTGCGCCGCTGGATGGCCGTCACGATGCCGCAGAGGCGGTGCGTGGGGCCGCGGTCGCGCTCCCAGCTATTGCCGCTCGGCTCCTGCTGCGGCATCTCCTCGCCCGACAGCGCTGCCAACTCGCCAATCGTCGTGGTCGAAAACGTGCGGGCCTCCACGCGGAAGGCGTCGAGCGGGTGGCCGGAGACGTAGAAGCCCAGCAGTTCGCGCTCGTGCTTGAGGATTTCGCCGCGTGGCCACGGCTCGGCGTGGGGCAGGGCGGGTTCGATGCTCGGCCCGCCGGCCACTTCGCCGAAAAGCGAACTCAGGCCCTTGAGCGCGTTGGACTGCGCCGTCTGCGCGTACTGGAACGCCGCGTCGAGCGCGCCGGCCAGCTGCGCCCGGTGCCCCTCGAACACGTCGAGCGCGCCCGAGAGCGCGAGCGACTCGATGGCTTTTTTGCCCACTACGCGCAGGTCCACGTTTTTCACCAGCCCGAACAGCGTGCGGAACGCCCCCGATTTGGCACGCGCGGCCACCAGGTGCTCGATGGCCGCCATCCCGACGCCTTTGATGGCACCGAGTCCGAAGCGGATTTTGCCGTTCTCGACGCTGAAGTGTGCCTGGCTCTTGTTCACGCACGGCGGCAGCATCTCCAGGCCCAGGTGGCGCGCTTCTTCGAGCACGATGGCCAGCTTTTTGGTGTCGCCCATTTCGTTCGTCATGGCGGCTGCCATGAACTCGGGCGTGTAGTGCGCCTTGAGAAAGGCCGTCTGGTACGCCACGACGCTGTAGGCCGCGCTGTGGGATTTGTTGAAGCCGTAGCCCGCGAACTTCTCCATCATGTCGAAGACCTCGTCCGCCTTTTTGGCGGGCACGCCTTTCTCCGCCGCGCCGTCGCGGAAGGTGGCGCGGTGCTTCACCATCTCCTCCAGCTTTTTCTTGCCCATCGCGCGGCGCAAGAGGTCGGCGCCGCCCAGCGTGTAGCCGCCCATCACCTGCGCCATCTGCATCACCTGCTCCTGGTACACGGGGATGCCGTACGTCGGCGCGAGGATTTCTTCGAGCATCGGGTGCGGATACTCCACCTGTTCGCGCCCGTGCTTGCGGTCGATGTAGTTGGGGATGAGGTCCATCGGGCCGGGCCGGTAGAGCGCGTTCATCGCGATCAGGTCGTCCAGGCACGTCGGCTTGAGCTTCATCATCCACTCGCGCATCCCGCTCGATTCGAACTGGAAAATGGCGACGGTTTCGCCGCGCTGGAACAGCTCGAACGTCTTGGCATCGTCGAGCGGAATCGTGTCCAGGTCGATCTCGACGCCGTGGTTTTCCTTGATGAGGCGCAGCGCGTCGTTGAGCACCGTCAGCGTCTTGAGGCCCAGGAAGTCCATCTTCAGCAGCCCGAACGACTCGACCCACTTGCCGTCGTACTGCGTCGTGACGGCCTCGCCGCCCTTGCTTTTGACGACCTGCACGGGCACGTAATCCGACACGTCGCCGGGGGCGATGATGACGCCGGCGGCGTGGACGCCCGTGTGCCGCGCCGAGCCTTCGAGCACCTGCGCAAACTGCACCAGCTGGCGGATGGACGTGTTGGGGTCGTTGGCGAGGGCGCGAAACTCGGGCACCTCTTTCATGGCGCTTTCCAGCGTCACCTTGGGCCCATCGGGGATGAGCTTGGCGATGCGGTCGGCCTCGGCAAGTGGGATGCCGAGCACGCGCGCCACGTCACGCACGACGGTTTTCGCGCCCATCGTCCCGAAGGTGATGATCTGGCAGACGTTGGCGCGCCCGTACTTCTCGACTACGTAGTCGATGACTTTCGCCCGGCCCCGGTCGTCGAAGTCGATGTCCACGTCGGGCATCGACACGCGCTCCGGGTTGAGGAATCGCTCGAAGAGGAGGTCGTACTGGAGGGGGTCGATGCCGGTGATGCCCAGGCAGTAGGCGACCGCCGAGCCCGCTGCGGAGCCGCGCCCCGGCCCGACGCTCACGCCCAGGGTGCGCGCCGCCGTCGTGAAGTCCTGCACGATGAGGAAGTAGCCCGCGAACTGCATGTCGCGGATCACTTTCAGCTCGAAGTCGAGCCGTTCCACGACGTGCTGCGGCAGGCCGGGGTAGCGCGCCTGCGCCCGCTCGAAGACGAGGTGGCGCAGGTAGGCGTCCATGTCCTGGAAGCCTTCGGGTAGGGGGAAGTGCGGCATGAGCAAGCCGCCCATCGGCAGGTCGAACAGGCACTTGTCGGCCACCTCGCGCGTGTTGTCGAGGGCGCTGTCCACGAGGCGGTTGGGGAGGGCGCGGCCCAGCGCCTCCTGCATCTCCCCCGTGCTCTTGAGGAAGAACTGGTTGTTCTCGAAGCGCATCCGCGTGGGGTCGTTGCGGTCGCGCCCCGTTTGCAGGCACAACAGCACGTCCTGCGCCTCGGCATCGGCCTGGTGGACGTAGTGCACGTCATTGGTGCCGATGACTTTGACGTTGTAGCGCTCGGCCCAGCGCGCCAGCACGGCGTTGCACTGCCGCTGCTCGGCGATGTCGTGATCTTGCAGCTCGATGTAGTAGTCCTCGCCGAAAATGTCGAGGTAGGCTTCAAACACCTCGCGCCCCGCCTCCTCGCCTTTTTTGAGGATCGTCTGCAACACCTCGCCCTGCAAACAACACGTCGTGGCGACGAGGCCAGCGCTGTAGCGGCGCAGCACCTCGCGGTCGATGCGGGGTTTGTAGTAGAAACCGTCCGTGTAGGAGAGGGAGGAGAGCTTGATGAGGTTGCGGTAGCCCTGCTCGTTTTTGGCCAGCAGCACCTGGTGGTAGCGCGTGCGGTCGCT
>CBDUBO010000185.1:0-5419 GCA_965365405.1 uncultured Rhodothermales bacterium
TGGCGTTCGAGCCGCTCATGAGGGGCGTGTGGAGCGTCTGCGGCACCCGCCGGATAATTTCGACGCCGACAAACGAGGCCAGCACGAACAGGGTGATGTTGGTGAGCATGGCGGGTGTACGGGAGGCTGGGGACGTAGGGGAAATGGGCAATGGGTGAATGATCAATGGGTAACGGGTTGATGTCCAACCTCTAACCTCCAATGACCAAACCCCTGACGCGCTCGTTCGTGATTTCGCCGCCGTGCGTGAGGCAGGCACCCTTAAAAACCTCGTCCTCGAAATCGGGCACGAACTGGCCGTCTTTCGTGAACTCCAGCAGCAGGGCAGACAGGGTGCGGGCGTAGAGCTGGCTGGCGTGCATGGGCACCTCGGCGGGCAGGTTGAGCGGCCCGACGATGGTGACGCCGTGGCGCACCACGGTTTCACCGGGCGCGGTGAGGGCGCAGTTGCCGCCGCCCGGTGCAGCCAGGTCCACGATCACCGAGCCGGGCGGCATGGCCTGAACGGCTTCCTCGGTGATGAGAAGTGGCGCGGGGCGTCCGGGAATGAGCGCCGTCGAAATCACCACGTCGGCTTTTGCGACGTGCGCGGCAAGTAGATCGGCCTGTCGGCGCTGCGCGTCGGCAGCCTGCTCCTTTGCGTAGCCGCCCGTCGCCGCGGCATCCTGCGTCTCGACAGGCAACTCGACGAACTGCGCGCCCAGGCTTTCGATCTCCTCACGCACGGCGGCCCGGATGTCGAAAGCCGACACGCGTGCGCCCAGTCGCCGTGCCGTCGCAATGGCCTGAAGGCCCGCCACGCCCGCGCCCAGCACGAGCACGAGGGCCGGTTTGACCGTTCCTGCGGCTGTGGTGAGCAGCGGAAAGTAGCGCGGCAAGAGGTTGGCGGCGACCAGGACGGCCTTGTAGCCTGCAATCGAACTCATGGCCGAGAGGGCATCGAGCTTCTGCGCGCGCGAGATGCGCGGCACCAGTTCCATCGCCAGCGCGGTCACGCCCTGCGCCGCCAGCGCCGCCGCCGTCTGCGGCTGGTCGAGCGGGTTTAGAAAGCCGACGAGCACGGTGCCCGCCTTCAGCCGTGCCGTATCGCTGCCGTCGAGGGGTTGGACGACGGCCACGATGTCGGAGGCGAGCGCCATTTCCCGCGTCACGATCTCGGCTCCCTGCGCCTGGTAATCGGCGTCGGGGTAGAGCGCGGCGGTGCCGGCCCCCGCCTCGACGCGTACGGCGTAGCCCGCCTTTGTCAGCAGCGCGGCCACTTCCGGGGTGAGGGCGACGCGGCGTTCGTGCGGGGCCGTTTCGCGGAGGACGCCGAGGGTGGTGGGCATGGAGTCAGGGTCTGGCAGAAAAGGAATCCGAGCGCCGTGCAGCCGCCTTGCGGCCAGAGGTTACGGCACCGCGCCGGGATGTGCAAAGCCTGACGCGCCTTCCTAAAGCGGCTCGACGCCGCCTTCGGTAGCCAGCGTGGTGCGGGCAAAGTGCTGCTGGGCCCGTGCCAGGTCGTCCGCTCCGAAACCGGGCGGCAGGTGGATGAGCAGCAACCGATCTACGCCCGCCTCGGCGGCCACCTGTGCGGCCTGCTCGGCGCTGCTGTGGCCATAGCCCTCGCCCGTCGCCTCGTGCAGCAGCAGGTCGGCCCCTTCGGCCAGGCGCGTGATGGACGGCGAAGGCCGGGTGTCGCACGAGTAGGCACATACGCGCCCGGTGGGCCGGTGCGTGAAGCGCAGTCCGATGCACGGCACGCTGTGGTCGGCGGGCGATGCGGCCACGTGCCACACATCGTCCTCGTAGACGGGGGCGTACTCTGCATCCGGCACCACGTGCCACCGGATGCGCGGCAGCCCCTTCCAGCGCGACGTGTTGAACGTATCGAAAAGGCGGCGCGCCTGGTCGAGCGCTTCGGCGAGGCCATAGACGTGAACGACCTCTGTGCGTCCGGCCAGCCACACCTTCTCCATGAAAAGGGCAAAGCCGCCCACGTGGTCGGGGTGCTCGTGGGTGAGGATGAGCGCGTCGATGGCCGCCGGGTCGAGGCCGGCCAGCTGGAGGCGCTGCACCACGTCGCCGCCGCAGTCCACGACGACGGTGCGACCGGCGTCGGAGAAGGCCAGCATCGTGGTGGTGCGGTGCGGGTCGGTAAAAGCCGCGCCGGTGCCGAGCAGGTAGAGCATAGAGGGGGAGTCGAGGGCACGTGAAGATGCCCGAAGCTACCCGCCCTTGTTCGGGCCGTTCGCAAAAAGGATGGTACAGAAGCCGCAGGGCCGGGGGCCGGAGCAGGAGGACGGCGTTTTGCCTCTCCCGTACCCATGCTGCCGTTGATTCGCCTGCTGCGTCTGCTCACCTTTGCCAGCGTTCCGCCGCTCGTGGTGGCGCTGGGGCTTGTGCTGGGCAGCGCGGCGCTGCTGCAGGTGCCGGTGTCCCCTGTGCTGGTGGGGGCTGCACTCGCGGGCACGTGGCTCGTGTACGTGGGCGAGCGTCTGGTAGCGCCCCCGGAGGACGCCGCCAACCACCCCGGCCGCACCCGGTGGGTGGCCCGGCACCGGCGCGTGCTGAAGGGTCTGGTAGGGGGGTGTGGCCTCGCAGGCATGCTCGCGGCACCCTTTCTCCGTCCGGCCACGGTGGTAGGCGGGAGCCTGGTGGCGCTTACGGGTGCAGCCTATGCGCTGCCGCTCGCACGCGGGCGCAGGCTCAAGGCGATGCCCGTCGTCAAGCCGCTGCTGGTGGGGGTGGCGTGGGCAGCGGCAACGGTGGTGCTGCCGGCCATCGAGGCGCGTGCTGCCATTGGCCCGGCTGCCCTGCTGCTGGCGGGGGTGCGCGCGCTCACCGTGTCGGCCAACGTGCTCCTGCACGACTGGCCCGACCGCCGGGGCGACGCCGCTTCCGCTGCGGGCACGCTGCCTCTGTCGTGGTCGTGGCCGCATCTCCGGGCAGTGACGCGCGTCCTGCTCGGGCTGGCCCTCGCGGGCGAGATCGCCCTTGCTGGCGTGGTCGGGCCGCTGGCCATGCTGGACGCCGTCGGTGTGGTTCTTCTGCTGGCCTGCACCCGCCGCGCGCCGCGGGGCGGCTGGCGCGAGAGTGTCGCGCTCGACCTGCTGGTGGCGTGGCCACTCGTCACGTGGGCCGCAGCGTGGGTGGCGAAAGGGTGATTTCTCAGGAGCCAGTGTCGAGGATCACCTTCCACGTATCTCCCTCGTGCCGCCAGATGGTGATGTACTGGCCCTGCCACAGCGTATCTCCCGATGCTACACGCAGCATGGCGGCCCGGCCCGTCGTGAAGCCGTAGTCGTCGCCATCGAAAACTCCGGCATCGGTAGGAGCCCAGACGAGCCGGGTGGTCGTGTCGGCGAAAAGTGGAGCATCGAAGCGGCGGATGGATGCGTGCCCGCGCACGGCGGCTTCGCCCATGCGCAGGCGAGCAGCGTCGGCAGTGTAGAAAGACATCCACCCTTCGAGGCCATACTGTGCCGTTGCAGCGGCAAAGGCGCGGTCGGCCTCCATCAGCGCCGACTCCGCTGCTTTGGGCGAGGCAAACAATGCAGCAGAAGGCCGTTCTGCCTCGGATGCGCGCGAACGGTGATCGGCACCGAACATCAACACGCAGAAGAACAGAGCAACGTAGCGCATGGCAGGAAGAGGCGTAGCACGGTGAAGATGATACACACGCGCTGCGATGGTGGCGTCGGCAAAGGGGCGTGCCTTGTGCCGCGCCGGGCCACCGGACTACCTTGCTCGTCTCCGCCGCCCACACCCATGGACACCCTCGCCGCCCCCGCGCCACCGCCCACCGGCGTCGAGCCGCGCAGCCGCCGCCTCTTTTCGCTCGATGCGTTCCGGGGCGCGACCATCGTGGGCATGATCCTCGTCAACAACCCCGGCACGTGGGGTGCCATCTACGCGCCCTTGCGCCATGCCGCGTGGCACGGCTGGACGCCCACCGACCTCGTCTTTCCATTTTTCCTCTTCATCGTCGGCGTCGCCATCGCCCTTGCCTACGGGCGGATGCTGGAGCGGGGCACGCCGCGCACCGTACTGGTGCGCAAGGCAGCGGTGCGGGCGCTGTGGCTGTTCGGGCTGGGCCTGATGATGGCGCTCTTCCCGTTTTTCACCACCGAGCCGCTCGCGCTGCGCGGCGTGGAGACGCTGCGCATCATGGGGGTGCTGCAACGCATCGCCCTCTGCTACCTCGCTGCCTCGCTGCTCTACCTCTACGCGGGTGCGAAAGGGCGGGCTCTGTGGCTGTGGGCGCTGCTCGTGCTCTACTGGCTGGCACTCGTGCTTATCCCCGTGCCGGGTGTGGGAGCGGGCCACCTGGACGTGCCGCGCGAAACCCTGGCCGCCTACGTAGACCGGCTGGTGCTGGGCGCAGATCACCTGTGGGTGGGGGCCGACCGCGAGTGGGATCCCGAAGGGTTGCTCTCGACGCTGCCCGCCATCGCTACGACGCTGTTCGGCGTGTGGGTCGGTGGCGTGCTGCGCACGTCGCATTCGGACGAACAGAAGGTGCTGCGCCTGATGCTGGCGGGCTTCGGATTGCTCGTGCTGGGCTACGTATGGGGCCTGGCCTTTCCCATCAACAAGGGGCTGTGGACGAGTTCGTATGCCGTTTTTACCGCCGGGCAGGCTATGCTGTGCCTGGGGGCGTTTTACTGGTGGATGGACGTGAAAGGCCACACGCGCTGGGGACAGCCCCTCGTCGAGTACGGCGTCAACGCCATCACCGTGTTCGTCATGAGCGGCATCGTGGCCAAGACGCTGGGGGCCATTCGGGTGCCCCAGGCGGACGGCACGGTGGTGTCGCTGCAATCTTTCCTCTACCAGAACGTTTTTGCACCCCTGGGGCCGCCGCAGTTCACCTCGCTGCTCTACGCGCTCACGTGGATTACGCTGTGGTACGCCGTGCTGCACGTGATGTACCGGCGCGACGTCGTCATCAAGGTGTAGCCCCCGGCGGGTGGGCTTCTTATCTTATTTGCAAGCACAACATTTACAGATGCGTAGCGCCTTTTTATCAGTCCTGTTCGTGCTCCTGCCCCTCGCCCTCGCGGCGCAGGAGATGCCGGTGCAGGTCAACCTCGATCACGGCACGTTTGCCTACGACGCCGACAACAGCCTGGTCGAAGTCTATCTCGCCATCGAAGCGGCCGGGCTGGATTACCAGGCAGGGGAGGACGGCTTCATGGCCCGCCTGCCCGTTGCCCTCGCGCTTTACCGGGGCACCGATGCCCGCCTCGAAGGCACGCCTGCCGCGCCCGTGTGGCAGGACGCCACCGAACTGCTTTTCAGCGTGCCCGACACGTCGCGGCTCCAGTCAGGGCAGCAGTTCGTGCACCAGATGCGCCTTCTTGCGCCACCGGGCGAGTACGAACTGCGTCTGACGCTGCCTGCCAACGCCGCTCGCGCCGAACTGTCGCTGCGCCGC
>CBDUBO010000186.1:0-5412 GCA_965365405.1 uncultured Rhodothermales bacterium
TTGTCGCCGCCGCGCGTCTCGACGGCGCGGCTGAGCTGCGAAAGCGCGATGACGGGCACGTTGAGTTCTTTGGCGAGCGCCTTGAGCGAGCGCGAGATCTGGGCAATCTCCTGCTCACGGTTGGCATTCTTGCCCATCCCCGACCCGTGCATGAGTTGGAGGTAGTCCACGATGACGAGCCCGATGTTGTGCTCGGCTTTGAGACGGCGGCTCTTGGCGCGCAGTTCGAGAATGCTCAGGCCCGGCGTGTCGTCGATGTGGATGGAGGCATTGGCGAGCTTCGAGGCCGCGCGCGCGAGGTTCGACCAGTCGTGCTGGCTCATGCGGCCCGTACGGGCGGCCTGCGCGTCCACCCGCGCCTCGCTCGTCAGGAGGCGCTGCGCGATCTGATCGGCGCTCATTTCGAGCGAGAAGTAGGCTACGGCCGCCGGCTCGGTCGGGTGCAGGGCCGCGTTGCGGGCCATACTGAGGCTCAGGGCCGTTTTGCCCATAGAGGGCCTGGCCGCGATGATGATGAGGTCAGAGGGCTGCCAGCCACCCGTCATGCCATCGAGTCGGGTAAAGCCGCTGGCCACGCCCGTCACGCCGCCCTCGCGCCCGTGCAGGCTTTCGAGCCTTTCGACGGTTCGCTTGATGATGTCCTTGATGGGCTGCGCGCTTTTGCGCAGCTGCGCGTCCGAGATCTGGAAAATGTCGCGCTCGGCAGCGTCGAGCAGTTCGAAGGCGTCCACGCCAGGCTCGTAGGCGCGCCCCACGAGAAGCGAACCAACCTCGATAAACTGGCGCAAGAGGCTCTTTTCGGCCACGATGCGCGCGTGGTACTCGACGTTGGCACTCGTAGCCACCTTGGCCGTCAGCTCGGTCAGGTAGTAGGCCCCGCCCACATCTTCGAGTTCGCCCCGGCGGCGCAGCTCCTCCGACACCGTCACCAGGTCCACTGGGTTGTTGCGGTCGAACAGGCTCAGGACGGCGTGGTAGATGCGGCGGTGCCGGCTGTCGTAGAACGAATCCGGCGGCAGCACTTCGATGGCACGGGCAATGGCGTCGGGTTCGAGCAGCATCGCGCCCAGCACGGACTGCTCCACTTCCATCGCCTGCGGCGGCATCCGTCCGCTCGTGGCGTGCACCTCGTCCACGGCCGAGCGCCGCCGCCCGCCCCGCGTCATCTTTTCGATGGGGTAGCGCGCCTCGCCCTCCGGGTCGATGCTGATGCGCGTCGAGCGGGGCTCGTCGTGGTCGCTCATAGGCTCAGCCCTCCTGTGCGGCCAGCTGGTCGTAGCGGGTGCGGAGCAGCTTCATGTCCTCCCACGTGGGCCGCTTCCACTGCTCGTTGCGCAGCAGCGCCGCCGGGTGGTAGGTAACGATGAGCGGCAGGCCGTGGAAGTCGTGGAATTTGTCTCGCAGCGCGGCCAGGCTGGAGCGGCGGCCCAGCAGCGAATTGCCCGCCGTCTTGCCCACGCAGAGAATCAGTTTGGGGCGGATGAGCACCATCTGCTTGAGCAGGATGGGCAGGTGCCCTTCTACCTCTTCGGGTTCGGGGTCGCGGTTGCCGGGCGGGCGGCTTTTGAGAATGTTGGCGATATAGACTTCTTCGCGCTTGAAGCCGACTGCTTCGAGGATTTTGTTGAGCAGTTGCCCGGCGCGGCCCACGAACGGCTCGCCATGCCGGTCCTCGTCCGCACCAGGCGCTTCGCCGATCACCATGAGGTCGGCGTGCGGGTCGCCCACGCCAAAGACGGGATTGAGGCGGTCGCGGTCGAGCGGGATGAACTCGTGCTGCCGGACGATGGCTTCCAGCGCCTCCAGCGTCTGCGCCCCTTTCACCGGATGCTCGTCCGGAATGAGCGCGTCGATGCGTTCGTAGGGGTCGGCGGGGAGTGCGGGGGCGGCATTGCCAAACAGATCAGGAGTCGCCATCTCGTCGTCGGATTGAGCAGGGGGGGCGGCGGGAGCAGCGAGCGGGACGAGTGGGCCTCCCAGTTCGCGCTGCCATTCGAGGGCGTGCCGCAGGGTGCGCAACGCTTCTTCCATACCGTGAGCCGCCAGGCGGGTTCGCTACAAGTTGCCCCAAACTACGGGGCCTGCCTCACCCCTTCAACCGCCGCGCCGTCTTTTCGCAGCGCCGCAAACCGGTCGAGCAGCAGGCGCGCCACGTCGGGTTTGGGAAGCAAGGGAAGCGCGTCTTCGTGCCCGTCGGCGTAGAGGACGGTGACGCGGTTGGTGCCCGGCCCGAAGCCTGCGCCTGGCTCGCCAAGCACATTGAGCACGATGCAATCGAGGTTTTTCCGTCGGAGTTTTTCCATCGCATGCTCGCTGCCGTCCTGCGTCTCCATGGCAAAGCCGACAAGCGTCTGTCCCGGCTTTTTCTGCGTGCCGAGCTCCGCCAGAATGTCGGGCGTGCGCCGCAGCGCGAGGGTCAGATCACCGTCACCTTTTTTCTGCTTGTGGGCGTGCGTCTCTGCCGGTGCGTAGTCGGCCACGGCCGCCGTCATTACTACCAAGTCGGCGGTGGGCGCGTGGTGCTGCACGGCGGCGTGCATCTCGTCGGCACGCGTCACGTCCACGCGCGCTACGCCCGGCGGCGTTTCGAGGGCCACAGGGCCGGCCACGAGCGTGACGGTAGCCCCGCGGCGGGCCGCCTCGGCAGCCAGGGCAAAGCCCATCGTGCCCGTCGAGGGGTTGGAGAGAAAGCGCACGGGATCGAAAAACTCGCGCGTCGGGCCTGCCGTCACCAGCACCCGCTGACCAGCCATGCGGCGGTCGGGCTGGAGCCTCTCGCGGATGCGCCCGGCGATGCTTTCGGGTTCGGGTAGCCGCCCCACGCCGACCAGGCCAGAGGCGAGCGGACCGCTGTCGGCGTCCATCACCGCATAGCCCATCTCGCGCAATCGGGACAGGTTGCGCTGCGTGGCGGGGTGCGCGTACATGTCGCAGTCCATGGCCGGGCACACCAGGATAGGGCACCGCGCCGAGAGCGCCACGGCTGTGAGCATGTTGTCGCAGAAGCCGCTGGCCAGCTTGGCAACGGTCTGCGCCGTGGCCGGGGCAATGCAGAACAGGTCGGCCCACAGCCCCAGCTCAACGTGCTTCGTCCAACTCGCCTCACTCGTTTCGGGCCACACCTCTATCAGCACCTCGCGCTCGGACAGCGTGCCCAGCGTGAGCGGGGTGACGAAGCGGGCGGCATCCGGCGTCATCACCACCTGCACCTCTGCGCGGGCCGTTTTGAGCAGCCGCACCAGCAGCGCCGCCTTGTAGGCCGCAATGCCACCCGTCACGCCCAGCACGATGCGCTTTCCGGCGAGCGGGTCGAGAAACGAGGTGAGCGGGTCGGCGTCCATGTAGGGTGGGAAAGTGCAGCCTCAACGCGCGGCAGCGCCGCGCGGTGCCGCACCCCGGCAGGCAACAAAAAAGAGGCACGCCAGCAGGTAGCGTGCCTCTCAAAAAAACGGGGCGCGAAGGTTCAGCCTTCCTGATCCGTGTAGCGGAAGTAGATCTCGCGATCCACCATCTGATCCACCGCCACTTCAGTGGGCTTGGGGCGCTTCTCGAATTCGACCGACACGCGCGTCTGCTCCTCGGCCATGCGGGCGTCTTCCATTTCGGGGCCAAAGCCCTCGTAGTAGGAAAGCCGGTTGTCCAACTCGGTCTTTTCGTCGGACGCGATCTGACGGGAGCGCTTGGACAGGATCACGACGGCTTCGTAGATGCTGCTCGTCTGTGAGGTCAGCGCGTCGAGGTCGAGGGTTCTGATAGGCATTAAAACAGAGGTCAAGAATCAAGCACCCAGAAACGAGTGCACGAGGTTTAAGGTTTCCGCCACGGCCACCTCCAGGCTGTCGTTGACGACGGTGTGGTCGAAGCGGGGGGCGTAGGCCAGTTCGGTGCGGGCCCGTTCGAGTCGGGTGGCGAGCGTCGCTTCGGTCTCGGTGTTGCGGGCGCGCAGGCGCGCCTCCAGGGTTTCCAGCGAAGGCGGGGCGATAAAGATGGTGAGCGCCCGGTCGCCGTAGAGCTTTTTGACGTTGAGCGCGCCCTTCACGTCCACGTCGAGCAATACGGAGCCCGTCAAGAGCGCGCGTTCGACTTCGGAGAGCAGCGTGCCGTAGAAGCGGCCCGGATAGACTTCCTCGAACTCGACGAAAGCCCCCGCGGCGGCCAGTTCGCGGAAGCGCTCCCCTCCCACGAAGTGGTAGTCCACGCCGTGCTGCTCGTGCGCGCGCGGCGGACGCGTGGTGGCGCTGACCGAGAAGCGCAGGCCTGGCACGGCCGCCAGCAGCCGGTGGGCGATGGTGGTTTTTCCTGCCCCGCTGGGGGCGGTCAGCGCGATGATGCCGCTCTGGTTCATTCGACGTTCTGTACCTGCTCGCGAATCTTTTCCAGCTCCTCCTTCATCGTCACGGCCAGGCGGGCGATTTCGGTGTCGTTGGCCTTCGACCCGACGGTGTTGACCTCGCGCCCGATTTCCTGTACCAGGAAGTTGAGACGGCGTCCGGCGGGCTCGTCGGCGTCGAGTGCCTGGCGGAAAAACTGCAGGTGTGCCCGCAGGCGCACGCATTCTTCCGTCACGTCCAGCTTCTCGGCCAGGAGCGCGATCTCCATCTCTACGCGAGCCGGGTCCACGCGGGCGTCTTCGAGCACCAGTTGGAGGCGTTCGACCAGCCGGATGCGGGCCTCGCCCACGCGCTCCGGGGCGCGGCGCTCGACCTCGGCGGTGGCCTGTTCGAGCGCCGTGATGCGCTCCGCCAGGTCGGCGCGGAGCGCTTCGCCCTCCTGGGCGCGGGTGGCTATGAGGTCGGCCACGGCGCGTTCGAGGGCCTCGGCAGTGGCCTGCCACGCCTCGTCGGTCTCGTGCTGCGGCAGTGCGTCCGCGGTGAAGACGTCGCTGTAGCGCAGCACGTGGTCGAGCGTGAGGGGCGCCTCGATGCCCGCCTCGCGGGCTAGGCTGCGCAGCAGGTCGCCGTAGGCGCGTGCGGCGGCAGCGTTGACGCGCAGCGGCAGGTCGGCGGCCTCGGAGGCGTCGAGTTGGACGGAGACGCTGATGCGGCCCCGCTCCAGGTGGCGGCGCAGCATCGCCTGCACGTCCGCCTCGCGGTCTGCCAGAAGACGCGGCAGCCGGGCCGACACTTCGAGAAAGCGGTTGTTGACCGAGCGCAGCTCCACCGTCGCCGCCGTCGTACCGGCCACGGACGTGCCGCGCCCGAAGCCCGTCATGCTGTTCATAGGCACCCTCTGCTAAGGAAAAAACCCCGGAGGCCGGATCACCTCCGAGGTTTCGCGTGCGGAGAGGGCGGGATTCGAACCCGCGGTACCGGGCTAACCGGCACACTCGCTTTCCAGGCGAGCCCCTTCAACCACTCGGGCACCTCTCCGAAAGAGCGCGTGAAGCGTGAAGCGTGAAGCGTGTTTCCTCAC
>CBDUBO010000187.1:0-5392 GCA_965365405.1 uncultured Rhodothermales bacterium
GGCCCGCCCACCTACCGCGACGAACTCTACACGCACTACAAGGCCAACCGGCCCCCCATGCCGGACGACCTCAAGATGAACCTGCCGTGGATCAAGGACATCGTCGCCGCGCTCGACGTGCCGTGCCTCGAAGTCCCCGGCGTGGAGGCGGACGACGTGATCGGTACACTCGCTCGCAGAGTCGAGGAGGAGGGCCACGAGGCCGTCATCGTCTCGCCGGACAAAGACTTCCGCCAGCTGCTCAGCCCCAAGGTGTCCATCTTCCGGCCCGCGCACCGGGGCGAGGCGTTCGACATGGCGACGGACGAGACGTTTCGGCAGGAATATGGCCTCGAACCCTCCCAGTTCATCGACGTGCTCGCCCTCATGGGCGATTCGTCCGACAACGTGCCGGGCGTGCCGGGCATCGGCGAGAAAACGGCCATCAAGCTGCTCCAGGAGTACGAATCGGTCGAAAACCTGCTCGCCCACGCCGCCGACATCAAAGGCAAAAAGGCACGCGAGGGGCTGCTCGAACACGCCGACGACGCCCGGATGAGCAAAAAGCTCGTCACCATCCTCACGGACGTGGACGTGGACATGGACTGGAAAAGCTTCGAGTGGGGCACACACGACCTCGACAAGGTGCGCGACGCGTTCGAGAAGCTCGAATTCCGCTCGCTGATCGGGCGGCTCGTGAACCGCCGCTCGGCAGCACCCGCGCAGTCCGACCTGTTTTCGGTCGAAGATCCCTCGCTCTCCTTCGACTTCGGGCCGTACGAGGAGGTAACGCAACTCGACAAACAGGAGGTGGACTACCACATCGTCCGCACCGCCGGAGAGCTTCCCGAGCTGGCGCGCACGCTGGCCGCGCAGCCCCGTTTCGCGCTCGACACCGAGACGACCTCCACCGACCCCATGCTGGCCTCGCTCGTGGGCCTGTCGTTCTCGTGGCAGGAAGCGCAGGCCGTGTACGTGCCCACGCCACTGCCGGACGGCACGCAGACGGAGGAAGTCCTGGCCGCCCTCGCGCCTGCCTTCGCTTCGGACGCGCTCAAGGTGGGCCAGAACCTCAAGTACGACCTGCTCGTGCTCGACCGGCACGGCGCAGCGGTGGCAGGCCCGCTGTTCGACACGCTCGTGGCGCATTACCTCATCGCGCCCGAAGAGGAGCACAACCTCGACGCCATCGCGCGCAAGTACCTGTCGTACCGCATGGTGCCCATCACCGCGCTCATCGGCACGGGCCGCACCCAGAAATCCATGCGCGACGTGCCCATCGACGAGGCCGGACCGTACGCGTGTGAGGACGCCGACATCACGCTGCGCCTCTACGCGCTGCTGCGCGAGAAGCTGGAAGAGCAGAAGCTGCTCGAAATTGCCGAGACGATGGAGTTTCCGCTTGTGCGCGTGCTGGAGAAGATGGAAAAGGCAGGCATCCGCGTGGACGCCGCGATGCTGGCCGACATCAGCCGGACGCTGGCGACGGAGCTGAAAAAGCTCGAAAAGCAGATCTACGAAGGGGCCGGGCAGAGCTTCAACATCGGCTCGACGGCGCAACTGGGCGAGATCCTGTTCGAAAAGCTGGGCCTGCCCGTGCGCTCGAAAACCTCGACGGGCAAGCCCTCCACCAAGGAAAACGTCCTGTTCGAGCTTTCGACCGAGCACCCCTTGCCGGGCCTCATTCTCGACTGGCGCAAGCTCTCCAAGATCAAGAGTACCTACGTGGACAGTCTGGGCGAACTGCGCCACCCGGAGACGGGCAGGGTGCACACCTCGTTCAACCAGACGATTGCCGCCACGGGCCGCCTGTCGTCCTCCAACCCGAACCTGCAAAACATTCCCGTCCGCACCGAGGTGGGACGCGAGGTGCGCAAGGCGTTTGTGGCACGGGAAGGGTGGCTGCTGCTGTCGGCGGACTACGTGCAGATCGAACTGCGCATCCTGGCCGCCATGAGCGGAGACGCGGCGCTCAAAGAAGCCTTTCAGAGCGGCGAGGACATCCACACCGCCGCCGCGGCGCGCGTGTTCGGCGTCCCGCCCGACAACGTTACCCGCGACCAGCGGCGCAAGGCCAAAGAGGTCAACTACGGCATTCCCTACGGGGTGTCGGGCTGGGGGCTGGCGCAGCGCCTGCGCTCGTCCGTGACCGAGGCGCAGGCACTTATCGACCAGTACGCCAAGTCCTATCCCGGCGTCATGCGCTACCTCGCCCTCGAAGTGGAGCGCGCGCGCGAGCAGGGCTACATCGAAACGCTGCTGGGGCGGCGGCGCTACGTGCCTGGCATCCACTCGTCCAACCGCAACGAGCGCGCCTTTGCCGAGCGCGTGGCCGTCAACATGCCCATTCAGGGCACGCAGGCGGACATGATCAAGCGGGCAATGGTGTCCATTGACCGCCGTTTGCAGGAAGAGGGATTGCGGGCGCAGATGCTGCTGCAGGTGCACGACGAACTGGTGTTCGAGGTGCCGCCGGAAGAAGTCGAGGCCCTCACGCGGCTCGTCCGCGAGGAGATGCAGCAGGCGCTGCCCCTGGACGGCGTGCCCATCGAGGTGGACGTGGACAAGGGTACCAACTGGCTCGACGCACACTAACGCTACCCGGGCTCTCTGAAGGGGCAATCGTTGCCTGCACGGGTGGAAAGACGTGCCGCCGGGCGGGCTGCACGCGCTGCCGACGCCCCGGCAGGCCTGGAAAGAATCTCAACCCTGTCTGATCTGCAGGGTTTATGCACGCGGTCGGCGCGCGGGAATGATTCTGGCCCCTGCCCGACACGCCCGCGTGCGCAGGGTGATTGTGTTGATCGCGCGATTCAGGATTGAGCAGTTCGTATGTCTTTCGTTTCCCCCGGTTGGCAGAAGATTCAGGAGGATACCGGCGACGCGCCGGCCGCGCTCGCCCGATCGACCCGCATCGCGGCGCGTGCCCTCGGCTGCTCGGGTGCCGTGCTCGCGATTGAGCAAGGCGGCCGGCTAATGGCCACGGTCTGTTCTGGTATGCAGCGCATGCTGGCAGATGCGTTGTTGCAAGTCGCGGGTGGTTGCGTGGCAGAGAGGCCCATCGTCGTGCCCGATGTGCGCCACGACCCGCGCTTCGCGGCGCTTGTGGGAGGGCCTGCGCCTTTGCCATTCCACTTTGCCGCGTGGGTTGCCCTGCCGGCTCGGCATCGCGCCACGCGCGGCGTGCTGCTCCTGGTGGACCCGCGCCCGCGTCCGGCAGGCGGGGACGAGCCAGGCCTGCTGGTGGAACTGGCCGAAATGGTGGCCGAAGCGCTCGCGGCGTGCCGGGTGCAGCCGGGGAATCCCCCCGGCGTGGATCCGGAAGCGCAACGCTTCAAAGCGCTCGTGGAAGCCAACGCGCAGGTGGTGTGGGTGGCCGATGCCGAGGGGGAGGTGCGCGAGGTGACGCACATGTGGGAGGCGCTGACGGGTCAGACCGCCGTGCAAATCCAGCGGTGGGGTTGGTTGCGCGCCATCGTGCCGGAAGACCGCGACCGGCTCCGCGAAGCGTGGCAGACGGCGCTGCGCCAGCAGCAGCCGTTCGAGGCCACCTTCCGCATCCTGCTGCGCGGCGGACGCCCCCGCTGGTACGACCTGCGCGCCGTACCCATCCGCAACGACGACGGCACGTTCCGCGAGTTCGTCGGGCGCTTTGCCGACGCGCACGAGCGGCACGAGGCTCGCCAGAAGATCCGCGAGAACGAAGAGCGGCTGCGGTTGGCCTTTGAAGCCTCTCGAATGGGCATGTGGGAGTGGGATTTCGAGCAAAACCGTGTGGTGCTTTCATCCGTCGCCTACGAACTGCTGGGCGTCACACCCGAAACGTTCAGCTTCGAGGCGTGGAGCCGACTCGAATACATCCACCCCGACGACCGCGACACCGTCCGCGAACACGGTAAGAGTGGCTTGCACGACGGGGCGTTCGAGTTGACGTGCGAGCACCGTACGTGTGCGCCCCCCGGCCAGGAGCGCTGGTTGCGCTCCATAAGCCGCGTCTTCCGCGACGAAACCGGAACACCCGTCCGCCTCATCGGGACGCTGGTGGACATCACGGTGACGAAAACGTACGAGGCCGGTCTGGTGGAGGCCAAGGAGCGCGCCGAGGACATGGTGCGCCTGCGCGACGCCTTCCTGGCGAACATGAGCCACGAAATCCGCACACCCCTGACGGCCATTCTCGGCTTTACCAGCCTGCTGCGCGAAGAAATTCCGCCCGAACTGCGCGAGTATGCCGAGCTGATCGAAATCGGTGGCGTGCGCCTCCGCGACACGCTTACCGCAGTGCTCGAACTGGCACAGCTCAACGCGGGCCTGCACGACGTGCGTCCGGCCCCGGTGGACGTTGCCCAGGTGGCGCGTGAGGTGGCCGCTGCCTTCCGCGCCGAGGCCGACCGAAAGGGGCTGACGCTGGACGTATCTGTGCCGGACGCGATGCCTGTCGCGCTCGCCGAGCGGGCAGGGCTGGGGCGGGTGCTGGAGCACCTGCTCTCCAACGCGCTCAAGTTCACGCGGCACGGCGGCGTGCACGTCGAAGTGGAGGCGGGGCTCGAAGCGGTGGCCGTGCATGTGCGCGACACCGGGCGGGGCATCTCTCCGCAGTTTCTGCCCTACCTCTTCAGCGAGTTCAGGCAGGAATCTACCGGCCTGTCGCGCGGCTACGAAGGCGCGGGGCTGGGCCTGGCGGTGGCGCACCGGCTGGCAACGCTGATGGGGGGCACGCTGACCGTGGAGAGCGAGCAGGAGCGCGGCTCGACGTTCACCGTCTCGCTGCCTGTCGCACGCCCCGAGGCAGCAGCGGGTGTGGCAGGCTGAGAGGCGGGAACGAAAGCGCGGGCGCGCCCGTCTGTCGCACCCCTTCAGACCAGCCTCATGATCCCTGCATTCGCGTACGAGGACGCCGTGGGCGGCGTCACCGCCTACCGGCACCGCACCAACGGTCTCCAGGTGCTGCTCTACCCGCTCCGAGCCGCGCCCGTGGCCACCTTCATGGTGACGTACCGCGTCGGCAGCCGCAACGAGGCCACCGGCCTGACGGGGGCGACGCACTTTCTCGAACACCTGATGTTCAAGGGCTCGAAGCGCTTCAACGCGGCGCAGGGCACGTCGGTGTTTCAGATTCTCCAGCGCCATGGCGCGCAGGTAAACGCCACCACGTGGCTCGACCGCACCAACTACTACGCGCTCTTGCCCAGCGCTCACGTGGACAGGGCCATCGAGATCGAGGCCGACCGGATGCGCGGCGCGCTCATCGCGCCGGAGGCCGTGGCGAGCGAAAAAACCGTCATCCTCAACGAACTCGACCGCGGCCAGAACGACGCCGTGCGCAACCTCTTCCACCAGGTGTGGGCGGCGGCCTTTCCGGCGCATCCCTACGGGCATCCCACCATCGGCTGGCGCTCGGACGTGGAGCACG
>CBDUBO010000188.1:0-5343 GCA_965365405.1 uncultured Rhodothermales bacterium
CCGCCGTCGCCGCCGTCGCCATCAGGCGGAACGTGGTGAGGCGTTCGGGCACGCGAAAACGGACGGTGGCGCGCCCGTTGCGGTCGGTGCGCAGCGCCGGGGCCCAGTGGGCGAGCGGGCGGAAGTCCTTGCGTAGGCGCGTGCCGTCGTCGCCGCCGCCGCCGCCCACGTCTTCTTCCTTTTGCCCGAAGTGGCGCTGCTCGACGAGGTTGGCGCGGGCTTCGGCGGTCGTCACGCCGAGGGCGCGGGGGCCGTAAAAGGTTTCGTAGGGATCGGGCAGGCGGTAGCCGATGAGGTTGAGCACGCCCGCGTCGGCGGCGCTGAAGGTAATCTCACCAGGCACACCGCGCCCTGCGGCGTTGACGATGCGCAGGGCCACCTCGACCTCCTCGCCGGGCCGGTATTCACGCTGGCCGGGCTCCACTTCGACGCGCAGGTGGCGCGCGCCCGCGTCCACGGGAATCTTGACGTAGCCGATCTTGAAGGCGGGCGCGCCCACGTCGGCGGTGGCGGTGGGCTCGGAGACGCGGCCCGTCAAGAGCAGCACGCTCACGAACACGTTGGGCAGGTGCTTTTCGCCCAGCTTGAGCGAGATCTGCGGCGACGAGCCGCGCAGCGTCTGAACCTGGCTTTCCAGGATGCCCTCGCGCTCGACGGTGACGAGGGCGGTGGCCTCTTCGTAGGGTGACTGTACGAGGATTCGGGCCGTTTCGCCGGGGGCGTAGTGCGGTTTGTCCGCGACGAGTTCGAGGCGGCTGTCGTCGTCGCGCCGCCACGCGGTGTAGCCCTCGCCGGCAGCGTAGAAAGAGGTTTCGGAGGCGACGAGGTTGCCGCGCACGTCGTGCCCCGTGACGCGCACGCGGTACGGGCCGCCCTCTTTGACGGGCAGGCGCAGCCTTTTGAGCTTGCCCCGCTGGGTCGTGACGGTCTGCCGCGCCACGGGCGTCTCACGGCGCTCGCTTTTCCAGACGAGCCGCCCGTCGGTGCCCACCTCGCGAGCCGAAATCCAGTTTTCCTTGACGAGCACGACCTCGACGGTGCCCTGCGCGGGCGCGCCGTTGGGGTCCACGGTCACCACGTCCACCTCCATCTCCCCTGTGCGCGAGAGGTCGAGGTAGGACGTTTTCGGGCGCAGGCCGACGTAGAACAGGGCAGGGTGGAGGGTGACGCTGCGCGCGTCGCTCAACTGCTGCCGCGCCGGGTCGGTGACGGTAGCGGTGAGTTCGAGCTGGAGTGGCGTGCCCAGCGTGGTGCCCCGCGCCACCGTCTCGACGCGCAGCACGCCGTCGGCGTCGAGCACGGTGTCGGCGCGGGCGAGGGTCTGGAAAGGGGCAGGGCCGCCGTTCTCGGCGTTGTAGGGATCGAGCAGGCCGAAGCGCCAGCCGTCGTAGCCGGGAGGCGTGTAGGGGCTGGGCTGCTGGGTGAGGGTGTACGCCACGGGCTGCCCGGCCATGGCTGCGCCGAAGAGGTAGCGCCCCTCGACGCGCCCCCCGTAGCGGTCGCCCGCGACGTAGGCGGGCGCGGCCGTCGTGGCGTCCACGGCGAACGAGGCGGTGCGGAAGGCATCCACGCGGAACGTGCCCGAGGCCAGCGTCGAGCCCCACCGCCACCGGTCTTGCACGGCGAGCGTGTCGTCCGGAGCCACGGCGCGCACCTCGTACGGCCCCTGCGCGGCACTCGCCGGCAGACTGAGGGCAAAGTCGAACGCGCCGGTTTCGGAAGGCCGCACGACGCGGTTGTAGACGATGGCGTCGCGGGCGTCGTAGGCGAGCACGCGAACGCTGTCGCGGGCGGGCTGCCAGTCGGCGTCCTGGCGGCGGCGCAGGATGGCCTTGACCTGGACGGTTTCGCCCGCGCGGTAGAGGCCCCGGTCGGTGAAGAGGGTGCCCGCGAACGTTTCTGCCCTGGGGTTCCAGTCGAAGTCGATGCCGAAGCGGTACGGCTCGATGCCTTCGTTATAGAGGCTGGACGTGAAGGCGAGATCGCCGTCTTTCTCGGCAAAAGCGAACTGCACGGGTGGCTGCCACTCGTCGGCGCCTTTGAGGCCGAGCGCTGCCCAGCCCGGCGCGACGGCCCTGCCCCGGCTGTCGGTCGTGCCCGTCCACCGCTCGCGGTTGTCGGCCCCGCGCAGCGACACACGTGCCCCCGCCACGGGCGCTGCCGTAGCCAAGCTGGTGACGACGATCAGGTTCTGGTGCGGGCTGAACTTGGCCGTCAGCGCCAGCCCGGTGAACTGCGCCACGCCCGGATGGTCGTGCAGGCGCGCCTCGCCCGGCAGGTCGGCCCGGACGTTGAAGGCAACGACGCCCCGCCCGTTTTGCAGCAGCGAATCGAGCCGGAGGGGCTGAACGCGGGGCTTGTTGCGTGGCACGCCCGTCTGCACCGTTCGTGTGGGCGCGGGCACGTCGGGCCGCTCTTCGCCGCCGTACCAGTGGGCACGGTCGTGGCGCAGCAGAGCGGGGATGATGGCGTCGCGGCCCAGCCGCACAGCGCGCAGCTTTATCGTCTCCACGTTCGTGACGCGCATGGGCAGTGCCGCCGCGGTGCGCGCCTCCACCACCATCACGCCGTCGGGGATGCGGAATGATGGCGCGAGCGCGCCCGTGCGGAAGGCGCGGCTGCCCGCTTGCAGCGTCTGCCCGAACACGTCTCCAAGGCTGCGCACGGTAAGCGTGTAAGCCGTTTCGGGCTGCCAGCCCCACCGCAGCGTGTGCCGCGTCGCCACCAGGTCGTCCTGCGCCTCGATGCCAGGGGGGATCTCGACGGCAGGCGAGACGGTGAGGGCCCGCCGCAGGTCGCCGAAGCGCACGGGGGTCGAGAAGACGAGCGTGATGCCGCGCTCGGGGTCGAGCGTGTTCCGGGGTTCTTCCCAGTAGGCGCGCTCCTGCACCACGTCGGTAAAGGCGAGGTCGGGGTGGACGGTGAAGGTGAGCGCGCGGCTCTCGCGCAGGCCGAGCGGCCCTTCCGCCCCCGGCAGCCCTTCGCGCAGCGTGACGGTGTACATCTCGCCCTTGCGCAGCGCGGCGGGCCGCACGGCGAGGGCTGAATCGCCCGCCTGCGCGGTCTGGGCTGGCACTGTGTTGCCGGCGGCTCCTGTAATCCGGACGAAGCGGCCTGCCGCGGCGGCGTCCACGCGCTGGTTGAACGCGAGGTGGATAGACTGACCGGGCGCGGCAAAAAGTTCGCCGTCGCGCGGCTCGGAGGCAACGAGCTGAGGGCGGGGCGTCTCGAACGTCCACGTCGTGTCTCGGGCAAGCGTTTCGCCTTCCACGCTCGTCAGTCCGGTGGCGCGCAGGCGCGCCCGGTACGGCGTGGCGGGCCGGAGCGGTTTTTCGGGCACGAACACGAGCGTCTGGGTGCCCTCCCACCTGAGCGTGCCCTCAACGGGCGGGTCGAGCGCGAGCGTGCCTGTGGGCGGCGTAGGCGCATCGCCCAGCGCCACCATCGGGCGGGTAAAGGTGACGGCAGGGCCGACGCCAGGCCGCAGGCTCAGCATGGCGCCGGCGGGGGTGGCGCTCAGAATGCGCAGCGGCCCTTCAAGGGTGGGCACGTAGGGCGCGACGCCTTCGGGCGCGGTGAAGGACACGTCCTCGGCATGAAAATCCCCCGTCGTCTCTTTCCGGCAGGCAGAGGCGGCAAGCAGCAAGAGCAGCAGGAGGGAGGCGGCGCGCATGGCATAAGCGGAGGCAGGTGGCGCAAGGTACGCCGCCCCTTGCCCGCCCGGAAGCAGGTAGAAACGGCGCGCACGCCGATGCAGATGCGGCGCATTCTGACCGCCCGCTGGCCCTGCAGACGATGCTTAATCCGGCTTTCATTCTATCGCGCCGCCCGCCTGAGTAGTCTCGCGCCGCCCCGTACGCTTCTTCCTCTACATCCCTCCGCGCATGCGTGGCCTCGCCCTCCTGCTTACCCTTGTAGTGCTCGCCGCACCTCCGCTTCGCGGGCAGGTCGTCATCACGCAGTCCGACCTGCAGGCGGCGCTTGCGCCAGGCAAGGTTTTTACCCAGATCAACCTGGCCTATACGGGCACCGCGCCGCTGCGCGTGGACGTGGGGCGCGGCCTCTCGACAGCGCAGGTCTGGGATTTTTCTACCGTGGGTTCGACCGGCGTGGATCGCTACACGTCGCTCAACTACACCACGTCGGCAGGCGTCAGATCGCCCGACCACGCCCTGTTTCCGCAGTCCAACATCGTGCTCAACGTGCAGCCGCGCCCGGAGTTCGAGCAGGCCACGCGCTCGTTTTTCCGGCTCGATTCGACCAGCATGGTGCAGCGTGGCTGGATTAACCGGCTCATTGGATCGGCGGACAGCGCCCGCGCCATTTTTCGGATCGGCCCGGACGGGCTGCTCACGCTCCGGCTGCCCGTCAAGATGGGTGCGGTGGCCCACTACCGAGATTCGACCTATCAGTCGGAAGGCACGGGAAGCCTCGTGGGCAGCGGGGAGTCTGCCGTGCGGGCGGGCACGCTGCGGGTGGACGGCTTCGGCACGGTGACGTTTCCGGATGGGCAGACAACCCAGGCCCTGCGCCTTGTCCGGGATCAGACGATCTACACGTACCGGCCGGGCCAGCCCCGACAGAGCCGCCGGGTGGTTTCGGTCATCTTCGTGTCGGAAGACTTCGAGCAGCTCGTCTTCACGACGTTCACCAACAAGCAGAGCACGAACGGAGCCATCTGGGTCGAGTCGGTCAACTACACTGCGCCGGGCTACGTGGTGCTGGGCCCCACGCCGCCCACGACGCCCACCGGGCTGCACCTGGGACGGCCCTGGCCCAACCCGGCCAGCGCACGCGCAATGGTGCCGTTCACGCTTTCGGAGGACGGTCCGGCCCGCCTGACGGCCTTCGACCTGCTGGGCCGCCGCGTAGCGGTGCTGATGGAAGGGCCGCAGGGGGCGGGTAACCAGGAAGTCCCCGTGGACGTGTCGGGCTGGGCACCGGGCGTGTATCTGCTGGAACTCCAGACCGGCCAGGCCCGCCGAACGCAGATGCTGACCGTCGTACGCTGACCGTGCTGGGGTAGGCCGCGTTCGGGGCCATCCGTTGTCACGCCGTCGGCGCTTCCGGGGCGACCTGCGCGGTGCGGCCTTCCAGCCACGCGCCGACGGTGTAGGCGGCAAGCGAGGCGACGAGCGAGGCGAGAAAGGGGTAGGGTAGGCCCATCATCTTGCCCGCCACCACGTAGGTCGTCACGCCGCCCAGCATTGAGGCGGTGGCGGCGTGCGGGCCGCCCCAGCGCGTAAACAGCCCGAAGGTGACGGCCACCAGCAGGCCCGCGCTGCCGAAAGCGGACGCCTCCTGTACCAGTTCATACACACCTCCGGAGGCGAAGGCCAGCAC